>CACWNZ010000020.1 GCA_902762335.1 uncultured Ruminococcus sp.
GAGATATCTTATCTCAAACCAGCCCATGATAACTGCGCTCAGCATACAGAGTATGTTGGAATCCGTGGTAAAAAGGCAGAAGCGCAGGTGCGGCAGGATATGGTACTTCCCGTCGTTTCCGCAGAAATACGAGATAACTATGCCTATAGTTGAGATCGTTATCAGGATATTCAGCGCAAGCGACAGGACAGCTTTTCTTTTTGTCAGCATTTCAATTCCTCCTTCTCAACAATGATACTACAAAAAAAGAGGATTTTCAATGCCGTTTTGCTCAGGTCTTGAGCCCGTCTATATATGCGGGGATATCGCTCATGCCGACAAGCTCGTCCGATGAGCCGACAAGAGCGCCGTCAAGGTAGATATCGAACGTAGTTGCAATGGGCGCGCCGTTTTTAAGTATAAGATACGTCTTATCTCCCGACGTATAGCGAACGATATTGTTCTTATACGAAAGAGTTATCCCGCTCAGCTCGGGGACGTCGTATTTTTCAAAGACCTCCTGCATGGAAAGCTTTTTTGCGGAGTTGATCTTTTCTATCGAGGGATAATCGACGTAGCCTGCAACTCCTCCGTTGTAGATAACGCCGTCGGCGTTTATCAGCATGAATTCGCCGTTTTCAACGGGAAGGCTGTCTATATCCGAGCTTTTGACCCTGTTGCAGTCGTCGTCCGCAAAACAATAGCAGTCGTGGGTCTTGTATGCAAGAAACTCCTTGCCCTTGAAGTTATCGGTAAAAAGCTCGTCCGTCATTATATAGCTCTCGTCGGGCTTGCTTTTTTCGGCAGGTGTGACGGAAAGCTGTACCGATGACCCTTCGGAGCTCTGAGCCGATGCCGATGAGCTTTCCGAGGCTTCGCTGCCTCCTGTTTTTGAACAGCCGCCTATGCACAGAACGAGCATAAGCGCCGCCGCTGCGGATAATATTCGTTTCATTGATGATCACCCGTTTCGTTTTTTTCTATTATATCATTTCGGCGCGCCGTTTTCAAGCACCGGCGGCAAGCCATACTTCCATACCGAGAATACGGCTATAAAGCATGGAAGCGGGCGGAAGAAAATAATAAAGAATAATGAATAATGAATAAATAATAATTTTGGTGGGCGGTGCGTTGCACCGCCATTATAGTAAGCTCTTGGAGAAGGAAAGCTTCATACCGAGATAAAGCTACAAAAGTGCGGCATATCCGGTATGCCGTTCAGCAGGCACGGAAAGTATGATAGAATGAAAAATTCAAAGCTCATGAAGAATCAGCCGGAAAGCGCGGCTATCGCCGCGCGGCGGCGGGAATAGTACCATGCGCCTAAAGGCGCCGTGCCGGATGCCGCGGGAATGAACTGATGACCCAAAAGAAAGCCGCGCCGCGAACATGGCTCCGGCGGCTCGCCGGCGCGAATCGACACCGGCGGCTCGCCGGAAAGTTTTGCTTTTCTTTTTGGAAAAAAGGTGGTATAATAGAAGAGGTCGGTTGACTAAAAAGAAAAAGTAAAGGAGAAATCAGTATGGACATAGTATGTTTGGATCTTGAGGGAGTATTGGTACCCGAAATATGGATAGCGTTTGCGGAGGCGAGCGGTATTCCCGAGCTTAAGAAGACGACCCGCGATGAGCCCGATTATGATAAGCTCATGAAGTTCAGACTCGGTATACTCAAGGAGCACGGTCTCGGACTTAAGGAGATACAGGCTACGATCGAAAAGATCGACCCCATGCCCGGCGCAAAGGAATTTCTTGACGAGCTTCGCTCTCTTACACAGGTCATCATAATCAGCGATACCTTTACGCAGTTCGCGGCGCCGCTTATGAAGAAGCTCGGCTACCCCACTATATTCTGCAATACCCTTGAGGTGGCTGAGGACGGTGAGATCACGGGCTTCAGAATGCGTATCGAAAAGTCAAAATATACTACCGTAAAAGCTCTGCAGTCGATAGGCTATGAGACTATCGCAAGCGGAGACAGCTATAACGATCTCGGCATGATAAGGGCAAGCAAGGCAGGCTTCCTGTTCAAGAGTACGGATAAGATAAAGCAGGATAACCCCGATCTTCCCGCTTTTGAGACGTACGATGAGCTTCTTGCCGCTATTAAGGCAAACCTCGGCTGATATTATACCTGTTGGAAGGACCTCCGTCACTGGATGGTGGTCCTTTTTTTTGTACCGTGAATTTTGGTGCTAAAGTAATATATTGAAATGTCTTTGTCTGTGTTGTATAATATTGTAAAAATTAACGAGATCCGAAAGGAATGATGAACTTGAAAATATCCGAATGGTATGGGGACAGACCCGAAATAATAACGGGGAAAAAGATTATTTGCAGAAATGCGTCAAACGGAAGCGAGCTGATAAGGCGTGAGGCGGAAAGACTCGGCGGCGTTGCGGGTATCGAGGCGGTAACGATAGCCGACCTCGCCGCAAAGACGACGGCAGAGAGGCTCTCTCAGCAGGCGGGCAGCGATATTATCAATCCGAATTCCGCGCCCGAGGGCGGGCTTACGCTTATGACGCTGATAAACAGCCGTATAGGCGAGCTTGAATACGGCAGTGAGGAATTCGGGAGCAGGGAGGAGTTTGAAGCTCACGTTCACAGGATACTCACACGCAATACGGCTGAGGAGCTGATGCGTATTATCAATATGATACGCATGAACAAGGCGCAGGAAAAGCTGCTCGCAATGTCAAAGGGCGAGTATGACAAAAAGGCAAGCTTCAGCAAAAACGCAGTGTACCGCTTCGGAAGGCTGTATAAGTGTCTCGGCTTCTATACAGGGCACCTCAAGGCAAACGGCATATATGACGGACCGAGGCTTCTTGAAGATGCGGTAGAATATCTTAAGGAGCTGAAGTCTCAGGGCAGGAGGAGCGTTATTCAGCTGCCGGAATATGCCGTGCTTGACGACCTTGTACCCACAAAGCTTGAGAGCGAGTTCCTCGGACTGTTAGGCGCGGACGAGCGCGTTATAAAGGCATCGGGAAGCAGCGCGGCGGAAAAAGGCTTCGTGCGCGCATACGGCATGGCGGACGAGATAAGATATGCCGCCGACAGGATAGCGGGCAGGGACGGCAAAAAGGGCGGTGACGGAACAGGCAGACTGTATCCGGGCGACGTTGCGGTGTGGTATACTAATTCCTCGTACAGAAATATGATAAGGAGCGTTTTTTCGTCTCAGAATATCCCCGTAAGCTTTGTAAGCGGAATGCCCGCAGCAGAGAAAGACGCCTTCATGCTGTTTATAGATATTCTTGATTGGATGAAAAACGACTGCAGCTACGATCTTCTTGCAAAGCTGATAAACAACAGAGCGATAGAGTTCCGTGTGTCCGATAAAAAGGATGCCCCGACGCTCAGAAAAAGAGATCTCATAAACTACTTCGGCAATATAGGCTATATATACGAGCTTTCGTCATACGAGCGCATAGCCCGCGGCGCGGGAGATGAAACGGCTGATGCTGACTTTCTTGAGGAGGACGGGGAGATCGCCTATAATGACCCGCGTATTCTGAAGCTGACAGAGGTAACGGCTAAAAAATTCATTGCCGGGCTTGTAGAGACCGTTCTGCCTGACGACAGGGAAAAGTCTCTTTACGACCCCGAAAAGCTGTTTGTAAGAATGTACGCCTTCTTTAAGAAATACTGCGCTTCAAAGGGCGAGGTGCTCACGCAGTTCCCCGCTGTGGAGGCGCTCATCAAAAATATCGGCAGATCCCTCAGTACGGGCGGAAAAGCCGTGTTCACTCTCAGAGAGACGGACAAGATGATAAGGGATATCATAGAAAACGAAAATACGGGGGCCGAGAGCAGCAAAGAGACCGTATCGGCTCAGCTTGCGAGCTCGCAGAGGGTCGTCTCATCAAGAAAATACAATTTCATCGTGGGTATGTCGTCTGATCTTATGCTCAGAAAGACCGACGAGTCTCCCGTTATGTACGATGCCGAGATAAGACAGTGCTTTGATAAGGGCGACAGCGAGCTCCTGATAAGACAGTATCTCGGCGCCGCTAAAAACAAGCTTATAAACGATTCACTCGAGTATCTCACAAGCACTCTGCCGCAGGACAGCACGGTCATATTCAGCTACCCCGACTACGACCCCGTAAGGCTCTGCGTCCGCTCAAAGACGGATATCTATGAAAGAATGCTCAGAGAATACGGCGAAGGCAGGGAGGTAAGCTTCAACAGCCTTGATCCCGGTCAGGCGGAAAGCTTCCTCTATGAAACAAAGGACGCATCAGCAGAGAGCGGCAGCGGCGTTATCGTCGGCAACGTGGTGGATTTCTTATTCAAGCAAAATGAAATGATAAATATGATAAAGGCAGATAATAAAAGAGAGGACCGGACTCTCACGGATGAGGAGCTTACCGAGCTTGCAAAAGAATCTGCTCTTCCCGCGAAGAACAGGCTCGAGCTTAGCTCGACAGGGCTGGAATGCCTGCTCTCCTGCCCGATGAAGTATGCGTGCAGATATATCTACAAGCTGAAGGAGGAGCCCGAATATCCCGTGGAAAAGCTCTCGTGGCTCGACAGCAGAGAAAAGGGTCTGTTCTTCCACAGGGTCATGGAGCTTTATTACGGCACGGGGCTCACGGGAAGGACCGAGGAGAATCAGCTCGGCACGCCTGCGGGCTTTGACGGATTCAACGAAGCTGCCTTTGAAAACGCTATGAAGATAACGACCGACGAATTCGACCTGCTGCCCGTTGCGGTAGAAAGGATAAAGCAGGTCGAGCTTGACGAAATAAAGACCGCCGCCGAGACCTATCTCAGAAAGATGACGGCAAGGTACGGCAGTAAGGAATACGGCTATCTGCCCTGCGCGGCCGAATACAAATGGAAAAAGCCCGAAGAGGACGACGTTATCGATCTCAGTGGATTTGCGCCCGAAGGGGAAAGGACTGAAATAAGGCTCAATTACAGAGAAGGCTCTGTAGACAGGCTTGAAATGAAAAGGGGGAAGGACGGCAGGGTACACCTTGCCATTGCCGACTATAAGACGGGCAGGCTTGAGACCTTCCTGAAAAACCACGCGGGTCTGCTCGTGCAGCATTACGTATATAAATTCTCGGTCGAGCACGGAATGACCGAGGTGAACGCCCCCGTTGTAGACAGATTTGAGTTTCACTTTCCGTTTGACGAGTCAAGGCTGTGCTATCATTACCGCAAGGGAAGCTTCGTACCTGCGGGCGTAAGCGACGTTACCTGTGTTGTCATTGATAATGAGGATGTGTTTGAGCTCTCGGACAAGATAAAAGCTCTGCTGTGCAGCTTTGTACGTTCGGATGAGAGAACGTACAGTACCTGCGACAAGGTGATAGAAGCAGAAGCTGCGTTTGATGCAGTACCTGATGAGAACGGCAATTTAGTCATGATGTCTCAGACCGAGCTGGAACTGGCTGTAAAGAATAGATGCGAATACTGCCGTTTCGGGGAGCTTTGCGGGATAAAGTACAGCAGAAATGAAGGAGGCAGCGATGACGATGACGATAAATGATCCGATAAAAACCGAAAACTCAGAGAGAGAGGATATTATCCTCAACAGAGATAAAAAGAATATCATAATTTCGGCAGGCGCAGGCGCAGGCAAGACCGAGATGCTCTCAAAGAGTATACTTACAAGACTCATCAGCGATCCTTCTCTTGAGCCGTCGCAGGTGGTGGCTATCACCTTTACCAATGCCGCGACCGAGGAGCTCAAGACAAGACTCTATAAAAAATACGAGGAGCTTGAGCAGGAGGCGCAGAAAAACGGAACGGACATAAGGAAGATAAACATAGATGAGATCTTCGTTTCGACTATACACAGCTTTTGCAGCAGCCTTATAACTCAGATGTCCTTTGAATGCGGACTCGGCATTTCGCCCGAATTTGAGGAGAAGACCGATATGGAACAGGACAGAAGCGTAGACGTGTTCATAAGGGAATATATAAGAAGGCACAGCGAGTACGATGCCCTCAGAGAATACAACGGCTATTCGACCTACAAGTATTTAAGAAAAACGTTCATCCGGCTTGCTGAAAACCACCCCGAGCTTGAGCTGATAATAGAAAGCACTGCCGCCGGGCCCGGCGCAGATATGAAAAAATGCCTTGACCCGCTAAAAAATAATATCGCAGGAATAACGGATATGAAGTCGTCGGGTGAGCTTGCGGCAAAGCTCAGAAGCGCCGCTGCAAACGGTATTGTCAGCAAATACGATTTAGATGCCGTACTCGAGGCTATAAGAAGTTATTACACGCCCAAGGCAATGGAACTGAGCAACAGACTCTTTCGGATCGTGGAGAGCGCCTATAGGCTGCTTGAGGAGAACGGCATAGACAAGGATACTATCAAGGATAAGCAGGAAGAATGTATAGAACTGCTCGGTGATACGCTTGATGAGCTCAAAAAAATAAGTGATGAAAGGCTCCCCGCAGGACTTAAGTGTATGATGAAAAATGACTACGGAGATCTTCTTGATGCAGCTGCCAAGCTTGAAGAAGTGATAGGACAGAAAACGGGTGTGCTCGTCAAGCTCAAGGCTTTCGCTATAACCAGAATAAGAAAACCCTTTGATGAAAATAAGATGGATCCGTCAAGCTATCCGTATGCAAATTCAAGTGCCATGAAAAAAAATTACGAGCCCACGGATGAGGATAAGGAATTATTCGCGGAGCTCGGGGATATATTTGATGCTCTGAATTATAAAGACGTGAGCTCGCTGAGTAAGGCGTACGAGGAATACTTCAAAAGGCTCAGGGCGGAATATATAAAGGGAATGTACGAGGAATTCGTCGGGACAGAGCGTTCGACGATCAACAGCAACGATCTTCTCGTGCTCACAAAGCGGCTCCTGTACGGAAATGACCCCGAGGCGGTCAGAGCGTATTTCAAGAGCAAATACAAGGTGTTCTACGTTGATGAGTTTCAGGATACGGACTATCTTCAGCTTATGATGATACTTGCTCTTGCGGGCGACGGGAATAAAGGGCTTGAAGAGGGCAGGCTTTTCCTCGTGGGCGACCCGAAGCAGTCGATATACCGCTTCAGAGGCGCAGAGGTAGAGTTCTATAATCACATGAAGAAAAGCGTGTTCAAGCCTGACGAGTTCCACGATCTGAGACTTAACTACCGCTCGGATATAAGCGTAGTAGATTGGATAAACCGCACCTACAGAGAGAAATTTGACGGCGGCAGGATAAGCTATTCCGATATGATACCCGTAAAGAAATACTCCGACGCTGAAGCTGCGGCTGAACCTTCTGTCGGCGGAGACGGTAAAGCCCCTGCCTTGCCTGCTCTTGATCTCAGCGGCGATAAGCTTCAGCCGGGCGTATACGGTGAGGATCGAGCGCTTCTTAATGCGGATATCATAGCGGACCGTGTGGTATCGCTTTTAGGCAAAATAATGCCCGTTTATGACAAGGATAAAAAGCAGTATTGCGAAAAGACCGTTGCGCCCGAGGATATAATGGTGATAACCTCAACAAAGGATGAAGCGACGGATATATATAAAGCTCTTAAGGCAAGAAATATCCCCGTTACCGTATCGGGCAAGATAGTCCCTGCCGAAAAAAGAGCAATGCGCAGGCTCAGGGCTCTTATGCGCTACATAGAGAGCGGAACAAGACTTCGCGCCGCCGAGGTCGCTGCGGCATTTTCGCCCTTGTCGGGACTGCGCGCGGACGGCAGCTTCAGCGGCAACGGCACCGTCATGGACAGCTATACTCTTGAGCAGGCTCAGCGGCTGAGCGATATGCTTGCCTCATCTAAGAGTATATATTATTCAAGCGGCGCAATGGCGGTCATATATAACGCTCTCAACAAGGGCTATCTGCTTGACGGCTATATGAACAGCATGACTCTTAACGACGAGATGCCCCTGCTCTGTCAGTTCATAGAGACTCTCTCGGTGGAGTGCTACGATAATATAGGCGCCGTAAACGAGTATATCGCCGACTTTATCAATGAAGAGAAGAAAAACGTTCTCAGTCAATCAAAAGAGGTCAGATGTGTCAGGGTAATGAACTTTCATCAGACAAAGGGACTTGAGGCCAATATAGTAATAAACGTCGATTACGGCAACCCGGGGCGCGGCGACTCATATCTGTTTGAGTATTACGCTGATGAGAACGGTGAATTCAAGGTGTACCCTGTTCCTAAATGCTATATGCTGCTGTCAAAGGATAAAGAAAAACAAAGAAAGAAGCTCACAGCTGAAGAAGATCTGAGAAAAAAATACGTCCGCGACACGAGAGCCGAGTATATCATGCTGATGATGAGTATGAGCGATAACCCGGGTCTGACGGTCCGGATGAATGAAGCCCCCGCAGTCCCCGCAGCCGAAGTACCCGCAAGGGTATTTACACCCATGCCCCGCGACAAAGCGCTTGAGGACTTTGACACCTGTTATATGTCGGCAAGTCCGAGCAGGCTTGAAAAGGAAATAGACCGCGATGACAGCTCTGCCGTCAGAAAAGGCAAGAGGGTCACTTTAGGTGTTGAGAACACCGATGATCTCAGAAAAAAGGCGGGAGAAATAAGAGGAACGGTCATGCACAGGGCGTTTGAGCTTTATCTTCTCGGCAGAAGGCTGTCCGAAAGGATAACTGACGAGAGGCTGTCCTGTTATGCAAAGCAGGCGGTCATAGAAAGCATGAATGCCATAGAAGATACGGGTGCAGACAAGGAACAGACAGCCGCGCTCGTTCAGAGCGTTATAAGCGATCTGAATGAGTTCAGGGATTGGTTTGAGAGCTCGCCCTATGCCGGATGCCGGACCGCTATGGAAACGCCGTTCAGTATGGTATTGGATAAGAACAGCATGCGTGCCGATCAGGAGGAGCTTTGCGGTATTATAGAGGCTAACAGAAAGACGGATATGACAAAGTCGGCAAAGAGCGTTCCCGCCGATAAAATATTCTTCAACGGCTTCTCGGATCTTATCTGCATAGACGGCGAGGGCAAATTCACCGTAATAGACTACAAATCCGACGAGGCGGGCTATAAGGAAAAAACGATGCTCGAGATATATAAGCCGCAGCAGCTTGCCTATTATCTTGCCTTTGGCAGCATATTGAAGCAGTATTCGCCGAACAGCCGTGAGCAGCTTCTCTACGCTCCCCATGCATTTGTCGACAGGCTGACAATAAAGGGCGAGATATGATCCATTCTGAAAGGAAACAACACACATGATAACCGATGCATATCACGATGAAAAGGAAGCTCTGTTCGACCCCGGAGCTTCCTTAGGCGAACGCGGATCTATCTGCGACACTGCTATAGCTACCTTTTCCCATGAGATACTCAATGCCGTTCTTGAAAAATATCCCCATGAGGAGATAGCGGGCATAAACAGCGTGAACGGATACAGACCCGCTTATCTGCTTGACGTGAACAGCAGAAGGGTCATATTCTATATGTCGCTCATCGGCTCGTGTCCGGCGGGTACGCATATTATAGAGCTGCAGTGGCAGACGGGCTTCAAAAGGCTCATAATGTTCGGCTCTGCGGGCGCGCTCGACAGCAAAGCCGTAAAGGGAAAATTCGTCATACCAACTCATGCATACCGTGATGAGGGACTTTCCTATCATTATGCCCCTCCGTCGGATTATCTCACGATAAAGAACGGCGGCGCTTTGGCGGATATTTTCCGTGAGCTCGGACTGCCTTACGTCTGCGGAAGGGTATGGACTACGGACGGGATATACAGAGAGACCCGCACCGCTGTAGAAAAGCGCAGGAGCGAGGGCTGCATAGCCGTTGAAATGGAGCTTGCCGGAGTTCAGGCGGTGTGCGACTATCACGGCATAGAGCTGTATGATTTTCTCGTTACGGGCGACGTGCTTGACGGAGAGGTCTACGACTACGGGGAGCTTGACGCGGCAAACCATTCTGTCGATAAATTCAGTGTTGCGCTGAAGCTGCTTGAAAAGCTGGACGGCAGAGCATGAAAACGAAATAAAGCGCAAAAAATGACCTCCGATCGTGATGATCGGAGGTCTGTTTTTATCTGTGATGTCCGCTGCTTGAGCTGCTCGGACCGGAGGGACGTGATGAGCCGCCGCCCGAAGGACCCGAGGGTCCGCGTGAGGGTCTCGGAGGGGATCTGCGAGGGGGAGGCGGAGGAGGTCTGTGGTGGTGTCTGCGGCCCGAATATCCGCCGTAGTAGCCGCCGCTTCTGTAATAGCTGCTCCCGCCGCTGTAGCCGCCGCCGTATCCGCCGCCGCCGCAGCCGCCGCATGAGCAGATCCTGCCTATGGCGCGGGCAATAGCGGATAAGATGAGTAATATCACTATAATGACTATGGCGCCGACTATGTAGAATATGAAGGTGGGCATACCCCATATCGTATCGGGATCCGAGTTCTGCGAAGAGCGGGGCGTCCGGTCCTGACGGGGCTGCTGAGGATCATAATAGCCGCTTGCCGACGAGGGCTGATCCACCCTGCCGCTGTACTGAGCCGTTATCTCGCTGAAGCCCTGAAGCAGAGCTTGTTCTACCTTATCGGAATATATAGGCTTGCCGCTTGAGGGAAGATACTGGTACATCGACTGAAGTATCTTGTTCCTTGCAGTCTCGTTAAAGTAATTCTCGGCCTTGTTGAGTACGCGCACGGTATCGTATGAGGGAGAATAGCCCTCAAAGTCAAGATAGATGAACATGGAGTCGGAATTTACACCGAATACGGCCGCTGCGCAGTCGTAGGTAAAGTTCTCGGTCTCGTCGTCCGTTCTGTAGTTGCCGCCGAGAAATACGGCTATTTTTATGTTGGTACCTTTGGCTGTCTCCTGAAGCTTTTTCCACACCGCCACCTG
>CACWNZ010000021.1:0-10638 GCA_902762335.1 uncultured Ruminococcus sp.
ATATACTTCTTTTCGTAGCAATGACTGCGGCGCTGCATCTGACGGTGATATCATGTCTCATGACGGCGTACGCGATGAAAACACCCGTAAAGCCGTCAACGCTCGTGGTGCTCGGTTGTCAGGTAAACGGCAGCTCGCCGAGCCTTATGCTCAAAAGACGGATAGAGGCGGCGCAGAGATATCTTGAGGCTCACCCCGATACGCCGTGCGTTCTTTCGGGCGGAAAGGGAGCAAACGAGCAGATAAGCGAAGCGCAGTGTATGTATGAGCAGCTTGTTAAGGCAGGGATAGACCCCGACAGACTGTATCTTGAGGATAAGTCGTCTACTACCGAGGAAAACCTTAAATATACCTATGAGCTGATAGAAAAAAACGGGCTGAACAGGGAGCTTGCAATAGTGACGGACGGCTTTCATGAGTTCAGAGCCGCGATGATAGCCGAAAAGCTCGGGCTGAGCTGTACGGCGGTGGCATCGGATACGCCGCTTTATCTTGCGGCAAATTTTACCACGAGGGAATTGATAGCCGTTACGGCTGAGCTTTTGGGATTATGATAAGTCGGCATGAAAAAGAGGAGAGGATCCGGTGAAAAAGGGAATTTGGCTTGCGCTGCTTGCGGTATTGCTTACTGCGGTGATAATTGCGCTGCCTGTGGTGCAGTCGGAGCTTGTGCAAAAGACAACTGCGGTGTCCTCAGCCGTAGAAAGATCCAAAGTAAATATAATAGATGGCTCTGACAAGGAGCCGCTAAAGACGAGAAACGGCAGCGGCGAGATAAAGGACGAAACGCTCACCCTTCTTGTACTGCTCAGCGAGCCCCCGCTTATAGATAAGGCGGCAGCGGCGGGCAGATATCGGAGCGTGAGGGAGTTTATACTTTCCGCAGACGGCAAAACGGCCTGCGATGCGGTAAGAAAAAGTCAGGCGGTGGCAAAGGCAAGCATAAAAAAGCTCGTGCCCGAGGCATCACTTGAGGGCTGCAGAACGCTCTCCGCGCTGTTCAACGGAGTAACGGTAAGAGCGCCTGCTGCGGCTGTTGAAAAGCTTGAACGAATAAAGGGAGTTTCTGCGGTGTTAGCTGTCAAGGACGACCTTGAGCCTTTTGATAACGACGATCCCGCAGGGGCTGAAACGGCTGCGGCGGCAAACGCCCGCAGGCTCACACAGGCTCAGAAGTCGGCTGCGGGACTTGACGATGAGCTTACAGGACAGTACGGCGGCTCGGGAATGCTGATAGCGGTGATCGACTGCGGCTTTGATACGGGCGCAGACGTGTTTTCAGAGTATCCCGCAGATGACGGTCTCTCGCCGTCGGTGGTATCCGAGCTGAACAAGAGGATAAGCTTCGGCGCGGCGGCAGACGGCAGTACGGCATCGGTCTATCTCAGCCCCAAAATACCCTTTGCCTACGACTACGCAGGCAACGATACCGATACGAGCGGAGAGGGAGCGCTGCACGGCACGGCGGCGGCATCTGTAGCCGCAGGCAATAACGGAGAGGAAGCCGATATACCCTACAGAGGGATAGCCTTCGATGCGCAGCTTGCGCTTATGAGGGTAGCCGACGTAAACGGCAGGATAATAACGGCAGCCTTTCTTGCGGCGCTTGACGATGCCGTAAAGCTTGGCGCAGATGCGGTGAATATAGGCTTCGGCACCTACGGGCAGAGCGAGATATCGGAGCTGATGGGCTACGCCTTTGAAAAAATGCGCGATACGGGAATGACCGTTACGGCAGCCGCAGGCAACGGGGCATATAACGGCAGCTATACGGCAGAAAAGCCTGCCGCAGCGGATATTTTCTATTCGGCGCAGAACGCGCTCGCGCAGGGCGGCGGTGTGATATCTGCGGCATCTATGCAGAGTACGGTCATTGTCAGGAGATCCGTAACGATAAACGGCGTCAAACTGTATTATACCGACCTTGCCGATAAACGCCTGACCGCTTCGGCGCGTTCGGTAGAAAATATAGGTACGGCGCTCGGTATAGCAGAGCATAGGGCGCAGTATAACGAATACGTTTATGCGGCAGTCAGCGGGGGCAAGCTTTCCTTTGCGGAAATAAGCTGTAAGGACAGAATGCTCGTGACTGATGCATCGGAGCTTACGGCGGAAAAGTTAGAGGCGCTGTGCGGCACGGCGGCGGAAATGGGCGCAGTATCTCTGGCGCTGACAGGACTTCCCGCGGGCAGCAGCTTTATTGATCCGAAGATCCCCGTGGTGCGCCTTGAGGGCGCCGGCAGCTCTGTATTTGCTGAAAAGCGCGAGGGAACGTTTACGATAGATCTTGACGGAGAGGTGACGGATAAGGAACAGGCGCCTGCCGTTTCGGATTTCTCGTCATACGGCTTATCCGACGACCTTGATCCCGGCGCAAAGCTTGCCGCTCCGGGCGAGGATATACTTGCCGCAAATGACGAGGGCGGATTTGAGCTTATCTCGGGCACCTCGGCGGCTGTACCCGTTATATCGGGCGCATACGTCGTGCTCAGACAGTATATAAAAAGCGCGGGAGCTTCCGTATCGCAAAGAGAGGACTCACGCCTTGCGGCTGAGCTCATGCTCAGCTCGGCTCAGCCCGTAGTATACGGCGCGGCGGGAAAAAACACGCTGTATTATTCGCCGAGACTTCAGGGCTTCGGCGCACTCAGCGTGAAAAATGCGGTCGCCGCAAGGGCGCACTTTCACGATGCCTCGGGGCTTTCGGCGGTAAAGCTCGGGGACAGCGACGAAAACAGCTTCAGCTTCAGCTTTACGCTGCGCAACGATGCCGACGAGGCGCGGGTATTTTCGCTGTCGTGCGCCGTACAGACGGATAAACCGGGGACTGACGGCAGCGGCAGAGCCGTAAATACCCTTGAGCCGCTTTCGCTTGCGGGGGCTTCTGAGGTCACATTCCGCATTGATGATAATGCCGTGACCGAGACAGAGATAGCAGCCGGAGCGTCTGTTGAGATGACCGCAGAGATAATTTTAGACGAAAATACCGTTTCGGAGCTGAAGAAGGTCTTTACGGCGGGCTTCTATACAGAGGGCTTCGTTTTTGCGGAGACGGACGGCTTTACGCTATCGCTGCCTTTCGTGGGCTTCTGCGGAAGTCTTGACACAGCGGAGATATTTGACAAAACGATATATGATACGGAGCCGCCTGTTTCGGGATATGAGAGCGCGCTTGCGGCGGCGGCATATAAAAACGGTCTGTCCGCAGCCTGCGGACTCGTTAAGTATAACGACAGACTGCTGTTCTCGTCAGAAGCCGTGAGAAGCTCTGAGGACGACACCGCATACAGCGCTGCTGTCATACTGCCCGATCTCTGCACTCTGTGCAACGCCTACGACCTCACCGTCAGGATCTACGATCAGTCGGAAAAGCTCATTTTCACAGAGTACATGGGCGTACTGTCGTCGCACAGATATGAAAACGGCAGACCCTTTGAGAGACTCAGCCCGGGCAAGAGCTTCCGCGATCTCTTTGCAAAGCTGCCGAACGGCAGATACCGATACGAGATAGGCGCAAAAAATATGCTGTCCAACGGGAGACTCTCTCCCGAGAAGAAAATATCCTTCGTGTTCGAGGCGGATAATACCGTACCCGACAGCGTAGGCTCGCAGACTATATCCGAAAACGACAGACTTTATCTTGAGCTTACCGCAGCAGACGGCGGCGGTATCCGCGGATTTGAGCTTTACGGCGCCGCCTACGACAGCAAAAACGACGTATACAGCTATATCGACAGCCTTGAAAGCATAATAAAGGCGGGCTATATCTCGGAGAGCGCCTTCAGCCTTGCGGAAAAGCGCATCAACGATGACGGCTCGTTCACCTTCCGCTATGATATTACCGATCTTAGCGGCGAGCTGAAAAAGCTCTCGGTAAATACCGATACGTGGCAGGTAAAGAGTCTTTACAGAAAAATAGCCTACAAGGCAATAGACAATGCGGGCAATCCGTCCGAGGTAAGGCTTGCGGATGCTATAGAATACGGCAGCGCAGAGTTTATCTTTACCGACAGCAGCGGCAGACCCGTGCCGAACATAGGCGTTATGATAGGCAAAAGCATAATATATTCCGACAAAAACGGACGAGCCTTCTTTGAAAAGATGGAACCGAATTACTACGGCGCGCAGCTCATATATGACAAAAGCCTGTACGGGATCGACCGAAGCGGCTTTCTTGTGAGCATAACCAAGGATTCCCTTGAATACAGGACCGAACAGACCGTAGAGTTTTACGGCACCTATTACGAGGACAGCGACGGCGGCGATATTGCCGTAGAAAAGACCAAAGCGGACGTCTTTATGGAGGAACAGGATAAGGACGAGCCCGCCTTTGCCTACGCCTTTGTCGGCTCGGTGCTCATAGTCTGCGTAATGCTGTTTATCCTCAGAAAAAGACAGCGGGCGCAGGAGCTTGTCACGGATAATGAAAACAGATGATAACGGAGGTAAATGAAATGAAAAGGATAATTGCGATAACGGCGGCTGTGATAGCTGCCGTGCTGCTGACGATGAGCGGGTGCTCGGATTTTGCGTTCAACCCCATAGGCAGGTGGGAGGCTGTCGAGATGAGGACCTATGAGGACGGCAAAATGATAGAAACCGCAGATCAGAAGGAGCTCGGCGGAGCGGGCAGGTCCGCGTTGGTTTTCAAAAAATCAGGCACGGGCTATATCGACAGCGGAACACGCAATAATCTTGAATTCACCTACGACTATAACGACAGCGAGATCACGGTGACCCGTTCGGTCAACGGTCTTGACCCCGTTGTAACAAAATATAAGGTTACGGATAACGGCAGCACCCTGACCGTTACGCTCTCGGAATTTGAGGATCTTAACAGCAATGGCATAAAGAGCAGCTACCGCGAAGAAATGGTATTCAAAAGATAACAGAGCGAGCCCCCGCGCGAAGCGGAGGCTCGTTTTTTTACGACGAAATATTCCTTGTGTAGTGAAAGATATATTGCTGCGCTATACCCGCATATCTGCCCAGACCCTCGGCGGTAACGCCGCTAAAGCTTTGGGCAAGCGCCTTCTTCATCCATACGTCAACGGGAAAAGCCTCGAGCCTGTGCAGACCGTAAAGCAGTGTGCATTCGGCGACCTTTGCGCCAACGCCGACTATCTTCATAAGCTCACGGCGGCAGTCGGCTATGGGCATTGAGTACATATCGTCAAGAGCTATTTCGCCGCCTGCGACCCTGCGGGCGGCGTCTATGATATATCTTGCGCGGAAGCCCGCGCGAAGCGGAGCGAGCTCCTCAACAGACAGCCTGCTCAGCGTATCCGCAGAGGGAAAGCCGAAATAGCCGTCGTGCTTTTCTCCCCAGCCCTCGCAGAGCCGTGATATTATCCCCTTTATTCTCGGTATGTTGTTATTCTGCGATATTATAAACGAGCACAGAGCCTCCCACGGCTCCTGACGGAGTATCCTTATGCCGCTTATGCTGTCTGCGGCGCATTTCAGCGCAGGACAAAGCTCCACAAGCTCGGTCTTTATGGCATCGTAATCCGTGTCGAGGTCAAAGTAATCCCGCCACGATGAGCCGAAGTCATCTTCTGCGCAGCCCTCAAGAAAAAGCCCTTTGTCCGTGGGATATATCCTCAGCCGCTTTCCCTTTGCGATCCCCGTGTAAGAGCCGTCGGGCTGTTCGTCCCAGCGGAAGCACTGTCCGCAGTCGAAGGTGTTCTTCAGGTCAAAGCCGTCCGCTGCGATAAGCTCTATACCGTTATTTTTTATATTTATCTCCATATTTTCACGTCCCTGCTTCAGCCCTCCGTGTGCATCAGCATACCGTCAGGCACCCTGCCGACTATTACGGTTTCTCCTATAAGAACGGACGTTTCCTCGCTTGTCAGCACCGACCCGAAGGGCAGTATTATCTTTATTTCCGCGGTGACTCTCAGAGACAGCTTATGTACCGTCTGATTCATTCCGCCCTGTTCAAAGCTGCTCTCAAAATCGCCCGATACGCTGCCCGTAAGGGCTATGAATATCGGAAACGCGGGTCCCGTGCCGCTGAGAAGCTCGCCGCCTATCACCGTGCCTAAGGGAACGTTTATGCAGTGCTCTCTCACGCCCGAGAGCTTGTCCTGTATCCTGAGCAGAACGGCGTTTTTTATCCTGTTTGCCGTTACGGGGTCGGTAAATACCGACGTGACGTTGTTTTCGTCATCAAATACGACTCTTTCAAGCTGCTCGGCGGTAACTCCCGTTTCCGCAAAGGTCTCGTCTATGCTTTGGCTGATGAACTCCGATGCAAGAGCCCTGACCGCCGTTTCCGCCGCCGCATCGGATACGGGTATGAGCCTGAATTCTATGAACGTCACAATACCGATGATGAGAGCTGCGACTATCAGCCGCCTCTTTATATGCTTTTTTCTTCTTCTGTATACGGACATAAGATCACCCCTGCTTTATCTTACACAGGGGTGAGGTTTTTTGTTACAGATATATCGTCAGCCGCCGAGAGCTATCATTGCGTCTATGCAGCCCCTTGCTTTTTTAACGGTTTCCTCATCAAGAACTATCTCCTCGCCGCCCTCGCCCTTGCAGCAGTCAAGAACGTCGATAAGCGTGGTAGCCTTCATGTCAAGACATACGAGCGACTTCGAGAGGGGATAGAATTTCTTATCGGGACACGCATACTGCAAATGCTCGGCTATGCTGTTCTCCGTGCCGATTATGAATTCCTTTTTATCCGAGCTCTGCGCGTAGTCCATAATGCCGCTTGTGGATCCGATATAATCCGCCTGCTTCGATACGGCAGGCACGCATTCGGGGTGAACGAGCAGCTCGGCGCAGGGGTGAAGCTTCTTTGCCTGCTGAGCCTCCTCGGGCTTTACCGCAGCGTGTACGGGACAGCCGCCCTGAAGAAGAACTATGTTTTTTTCGGGCAGCTTATCCGCTACGAACGAGCCTAAATTGCAGTCGGGTATGAAGATGATATTCTTATTCTCCATACTGCCGACTATCTGCACCGCAGAAGATGACGTAACGCAGACGTCGCACACGGTCTTGAGCTCTGCCGTGGTATTTATATATGCGACCACCGCATAGCCGGGATACTTCTCCTTAAGGGCGAGTATCTCGTCCTTGGTGAACTGCTCCGCCATGGGACAGCCCGCCGTGCCGTTGGAGAGTATGACCTTTTTTTCGGGGGAGAGTATCTTTACGGTCTCCGCCATAAAGCGCACCCCGCACATTATAACGGTCTTGTTCTCGGTTTTTGCCGCCATTTTGCTGAGAGCGTAGGAGTCGCCCGTGAAGTCGGCTATCTCAAGTATCTCCCTTGCCTGATAGCTGTGGGCAAGAATGCATATATCCTTTTCTTTTTTAAGACGAAGTATCTCTTGCTGTACTTCATTTATCGTCATTTTTATCATCCGTTTCATTAAAATTTTTGATATGGCAAAAAATAGTAAACAGAAAGATATTGCCAAGTATAAAATGAATTATGTCAAGTATGCTTGACATATATCTGCTTGTATGATAGAATATAACAGACGGTCAGGACTGCTGCTCCAATCTCTTGAACACGGACTTGGGCGCGCCGCATATAGGGCATACCCATGTGCGGGGCAGCTCCTCAAAGGGACTGAGAATACTCGAATACTCATAGCTGCAAATAGAGCAGGCAAATTTTTCGGGCTTTTCTTCCTCCTCGGGGATAAACGTAGGAGCATATTTCGGCGCCTTGCCCTTGATGACGTTTTTGTAGAAATCATAGGTCATAGGCACGCCCTTTATCGTCTCGCTGCCCGCTATGGGCTCGGCAATAAAGATAGTATGGGTGACCGTTTCGACGTGATGCACCACCCTGCACAGGAACCAGCAGCAGATATCCTCCTGAAGGACGGGAGCGCCCTCTCTGAGTATCTTATGTCTTACGTTGGCAAGCTTGTTGCCGTCTCTGCCCGAGTTGAAGCCCAGCGCACCGATAACGGCGCCCGAGGTATTCTCGGAAAGCACGCTTACCGAAAACTGACCGCTCTGCTTGATGCATTCGTTGGTATAATTGCTGTGGTTTATGCTTACGGCGACAGTCATAGGGTAGGACGAGATCTGTATCACGGTATTCACGATACAGGCATTAGGGGCTGTGGCTCCCTTTACTCCGACGGCGCATATTCCGTAGGAAAGGGACGTAAGGATCTTATCATACATTCTGATTTCCCCTTTTTATATTATTATGCCTATTATAACATTTTTTCTTTGGCTTTACAAGAAAAATCGTCATTATTCTACAGAAATGCATAAATTTCTTTTTTAACATAAAAGCAGCGCAAGAAGGCGGCAGGACAGCTCCGACCCTGCCGCCCGGGCATTGAACGAGGCGTTGTGCAGCGGGACTTCTATGAGCCCGAAAGGCAAAGTATAAAGCCGTAGATCATAGATGCCGCAGCGCCGAAGACTATGACGGGTCCCGCTATGACGAACATCTTTGCGCCGAGTCCCGTAACAAGACCCTCGGTCTTGAATTCTATAGCGGGAGACACTACCGAATTGGCAAAGCCTGTTATCGGCACGAGAGTTCCTGCGCCTGCGTGCTTTGCTATATTGTCATAAAGACCCGCCGCCGTAAGGATAGCTGCTGCGGCTATGAGCGTGATGCTCGTCATGCAGCGCGCGTCCTTCAGCTCCGCTCCCGCAAAATAGCGGTAAAGGTCGGTAAGACCCTGACCCAAAGCGCATATAAGCCCGCCCGAAAGAAATGCAAGCAGGCAGTTTTTGACACTGCTGCTTGCAGGCGACGCCTTATCCGCCATTTTCTGATATTTCTGCTGAGATATATTCATGCTTTTCCTCCTGTAGTTGATCGGGGTCAGCGACCCCTTTAATATAGATTTTCCCTGAGATAATAAATTATTCCGGAAAACAGGTGATAGCTTTGAAGGAGATATACCTTGATAACAGCGCCACAACGCAGGTCTGTCCCGAGGCGTGCGCCAAGGCGGTGGAGATGATGACCGAAAAATACGGCAATCCTTCGTCGCTGCATTCAAAGGGCTTTGAGGCTCAGAAGGAGCTTGAAGCCGCCCGCAGAGCCGCCGCGGAGCTTCTGTCGGCAGAGCCCGGGGAGATTTACTTTACCTCGGGCGGCACCGAGAGCAACAATACTGCCGTTTTCGGCGCGGCAGCCGCTCTTGCCCGCAGAGGAAATAAAATAGTCACCACGGCATTTGAGCATTCGTCGGTGCTTGAGGCTGCGCAGGCTCTTGAGAAAAAAGGCTGTGAGGTCGTTTATCTCAAGCCCGACAGCAAGGGTCGCTTCAGTCCTGACGAGCTTGCAGAGGCGGTAGATAAAAACACCGTGCTCGTCAGCATAATGGCGGTAAATAACGAAACGGGCGCAGTTCAGCCCGTAGAGCAGGTAAAAAAAATAATAGACCGTTCGGGCTCGCCTGCGCTGTTTCACGTTGATGCGGTACAGGCGTTCGGCAAGCTGCCGCTCAGACCCGGAAAGCTCGGCATAGACCTGCTGAGCGCAAGCTCGCATAAGATACACGGACCCAAGGGCGCGGGTATACTTTATATCCGCAGGGGCGCAAGAATAATGCCGCTGCATTACGGCGGAGAGCAGGAAAAGAAGCTCCGTCCCGGGACCGAGGCGGCGCCGCTTATCTGCGCAATGGGCGCGGCTATAAAAGCCCTGCCCGATATGAACGCCGAGCTTGCGTATATGAGAGAGCTCAATGCGCGGTGCAGAGAGGGTCTTTCAGGGATAGAGAGCGTAATTATAAATTCCGGCGAGGACTGCCTGCCCTATATTATAAACTTTTCACTCAGGGGCATACGCTCCGAGACGATACTGCATTATCTTGCGTCAAAGGGGATATTCGTATCGAGCGGCTCGGCGTGCGCAAAGGGCAGAAAAAGTCACGTTCTTGAGGCTATGGGGCTGTCAGGGGAGCTCATCGGATCGGCTGTCAGGGTCAGCTTTTCACGCTATAACACCGCAGATGACATCGACGAATTGATAAAAGAGGTAATAAATGCAGATAATACACTTGCAAGAAGCAAATAAAAGTGCTAAACTTCTACTATGACGTATAATATCAGCGTGCAGACGAAGCAAAGGAGACTGCAATGAAGGAAATAATACTTTTGAAGCTCGGCGAGATAGTTCTTAAGGGGCTTAACAGAAAGAACTTTGAGGACACTCTTATGAGGACTCTCAGGCGCAGACTTGCCAAGGCGGGCGAGTTCAGGGTGAGAGCCGCGCAATCTACCATATATATAGAGCCGATAAGCGACAGGGCGGATATAGATGCCGCCGAGGACGTTGCGGCGCATATTTTCGGCGCTGCGGCGTATTCGAGAGCCTGCGTTGCCGAAAAGGAGCTTGAAAAAATACAGACCGCGGCGGCGGAGTATCTTGCCGATACACTTGAGGCGGCAAGGACCTTCAAGGTCGAGGCAAAGCGTTCGGATAAGAAATTCCCGTATAATTCACCGCAGATCTGCAATGAGGTGGGCGGATACCTTTTAGAAAAGTTCCCGCACCTGACGGTAGACGTTCACGAGCCTGATGTGACCGTAACGGTCGAGGTGAGGGACTTTGCGGCATACGTCAGGGCAGGGCTCGTAAGGGGCGCAGGCGGGATTCCCGTAGGAACGGGCGGCAAGGCGTGCGTG
>CACWNZ010000021.1:10670-11354 GCA_902762335.1 uncultured Ruminococcus sp.
CGAAGCGGGGACTTGAGCTTATGGCGGTGCATTTTGCAAGCCCGCCCTACACGAGCGAGAGAGCCGAGGAAAAGGTAGTGGAGCTTCTGCACAGGGTAGCCCGCTACGGCGGCAGGCTCAAGATGTATACCGTACCCTTTACGAGGATACAGACAGAGATAAGGGACAAGTGCAACGAGGACTATTTCACCCTGATAATGCGGCGTTTCATGATGCAGATAGCTCAGAGGCTCGCGCAGGAAAAGGGCGCGCAGGCGCTTATAACGGGCGAGAGTCTCGGTCAGGTAGCCAGCCAGACCATAGGCGCCATAGGCTGCACCGATGCCGTATGCGCCATGCCCGTGTTCAGACCGCTTATCGGCATGGACAAGGAGGAAATAATAGAGATATCACGAAGGATAGACACCTTTGAGGTATCGATACAGCCGTATGAGGACTGCTGTACGGTGTTCACGCCGAAGCACCCCCGTACGAAGCCCGTGCCAGAAAAGGTCATAGCCGAGCAGAACAAGCTTGACTGCGAGGAGCTTATAAACGAGGCTGTCGCAAACGTAAAAGTAAGAGATATTCTTTGATAGCATCTGATTAGGAGTTGAGCGCATGAATGCAGAGATATATTTTCCGAGAAACGGCAAGGCGTTCGGACAGACGTCGGAAAAGAGCTTTGATACCACCGTCAAGAAG
>CACWNZ010000022.1 GCA_902762335.1 uncultured Ruminococcus sp.
CTCTATCATTTCAAAGCACTTGTTCAGCTTCTTTTCATACTCCGCAAAGGGAAAATACTTTTTGCAAAGCGCTTCGATCTCCTCGTTTGTAAGCTGATAAGGTGTCTGCATTTATGTCCCTCCCCGATATGTCGTTACCTTTTTTCAATATCCAAGCTCCTCTCCAACAAGAATGACCTTTATGCGGTCCTTAACGCGCTGGAAGGAGCTTACGGTGTAGCTGCAGCAGATACGGGAATCGCTTTTGCAGCCGTCGCCCGGTTTTGAAGACGGGTCGTTCAGAGATACGCATCTGCCCGTATTTGCACAGTAGGTGGCACAGTTCAGACGCTTTGTATTCAGCGGGGCGGCGACCGTTCTCAGCCTGTCAAACGCCTCGTCAAGATCCTTTACTACCTTGTTGTATCCCGCTACGACTATGACGTTCTTCGGACCGAACATTATAGCCGCCACTCTGTTGGAGTTGCCGTCAACGTTGAAAAGCATTCCGTTTTCAGTCACGGCGTTTGCGCTCGTGAGATAAACGTCGCAGGAGAACGCCTTTCTGTATATCTCCTGCACCTCCTCACGGGTAATGCCCTCCCTGCTTCTGTCAAGATACTTATAGCCGCCGTTTTTAAGAAGCTCCGTTATGCCGCACTGTGCAAGCGTTACCGAGCCGCCGTGGGTCACCGTGCAGCCCTCGGGCAAAAGCTCCTTTACCTTGGCGCAGACCTCCTCCCTTGTCGCGCAGAAGCAGGCATCTATATTGTTGCCTTTAAGCGCCGTTATAGTCCTTTCTATTGCGGTCATGTCAAGCTCTTTCATGATTTGTCCTCCTGTATTTATATATTGTTGTCTCTCCCGTGAGAGCGGTTTTCAAATTATCCCTTTTGCTTTGAGTATTATCAGCGCAGCGGCTGCGGCAAGCTCAAGCGCGAATATAACGGGTATGCCTATCATGAATTTGTTTTTCTTCGTCTTGTGATGGATACGGCGCATCGTAATATACATAACGATACACCCGCTGAGTGCCGCCGTTATCAGCAGGGTGCTCTCGGGTACGCGCCATTTATGCTTTTGCGCCGCCCTTTTATCATGGATAGTAAGCCCTGCTGCGATCAGATTTATTATCACAGCGTAGGCTATTATGAGATAATAATACCATGCCATATATTTTTCTCCTGTCATATTTTTCATAGTTATATTATATATTGCATTAAAACTAAAATCAAGGTCGGGTTTGATATGAAGGGTCTGATTTTTCACTTTGCCGCCGCTGTCGCTGCGGCGGTCATCGTATGCGCGGGGGCGCCTGCCTTATCGGTCACGGAGAACGGCGGGATCCGTGAACTGAACGTAAACACTAACGCGGACGCGATACTGCAAATACCGTACTCAGCCCCCGTACAGACGGCAGAAAACGAGCCCGAAATGCGGGCGGTATGGCTGCCCTATATGTCATTGCAGCTTTCGGAGGACGAGCGCAGCAGGGAGGGTTTTGAAAAGAAAATATCATACGCTCTTGACAGGTGCATGAGCTGCGGCGCAAATACCGTGATAGTCCACGCAAGACCCTTCGGAGACGCTCTGTATCCGTCCGAGCTCTATCCGTGGTCGCATATTCTCAGCGGGGAGCAGGGCAGGGCTTTGTCCTTCGATCCGCTGAAGATAATAGTATCGGAGGCGCACGCAAGAGGGCTTGCCGTTCATGCTTGGATAAATCCTCTCAGGATAAGCACGGGCAGCACACCCGCAAAGCTTTCGGAGGATAATCCCTATATAAAATGGAACGGCTCGCAGGAGGATTTCTTTGAATATAACAAGGGCATTTACTATGATCCCTCAAGCGCAAGGTCAAGAAGACTCGTGATCGACGGCGTAAGAGAGCTTGTACGGGGCTATGATATAGACGGCGTGCAGATAGACGACTATTTCTATCCGGAGGAGATCACCGAGCATGACAGGCTTATCTATCGGAAATATCTGTCCTCGCTCCCCGAGGGCAGCAAGGCTCTGTCTGCGGAGGATTGGAGAAAGAATAATATAAATATGCTGGTGGCGGGAATGTATGATGCCGCTCACAGCACGGATAAGAATATCGTTTTCGGTATCTCGCCGCAGTGCAATTTTGATAACAATGAAAGGATATCCGCAGATATACGGAGCTGGTGTACTCTTAACGGCTATGCCGACTATATCTGTCCGCAGATATATATTACCGATGAGCACCCCGTCTTTTCATTTACGGAGCTGACGGAGCGGTGGAGAGCAGAGGTCACCAACGGAGCCGTAAGGCTGTACGTCGGGCTGGGGCTGTATAAGGCAGGCACCGATGCGGACGGCGGCTCATGGCAGGGCAGGGACGACAATCTTGCAAAACAGATCTGCACCCTTCGGGAAAAGGGTGCAGACGGCTTTATGCTTTATTCGTATGAGCAGCTTGACGCGCCCGAGGCGGCGCAGGAGCTGAAAAACCTGATCTCGGTGATTTAGCTTATATCTTATCGGCGCTTTGTCTGCGGAGTCTTTTGCCCCTATCGGTAAACGGAACGAGCCTTTTTGCGAAGCCCGTTTTTTCGAGCGCCCTGAGCGTTACGGGAATTATAATAAGCTGTATGGCTGTCATAATGGCGGCAGGCAGCAGGCGCATCGTGGCTATCACGGTGATATAATAGCTGAAGAAGCCGTCTGTGCCGGGCTTATACATCAGCAGAGAGATCCACAGCGAGGTAATGAAAAGGCTGACGATCCATTGGTTGATAACGATCGCAAAGGCGGTTTTTACTATGCTCTTGCTGTTTTTGAGTAAAAGCCCGTATATCCCGCCCATCAGCGCGTAGGTTATGGTGATAGGCGGGTACCATGCGCCCACGGGGTGTATGAGGCAGCCCAAGATATCCCCGAGTCCGTAGACCGCTATTCCGCCGAAAGCTCCGTAGAGATAGGCTGCGACCGCTACGGGGATAAACGCAAGGTTTATTTTTATTGTACCCGTATGGATCTCCAAGAGATTGAGCACGACCTCTGCCGCCATAAGCACGGCAAAGGTAGTCAGCACGACCGTACTTTTGCGGATATTCATTTTTTTATTTTCCTGCATTAAAATACCTCCTTATTTACAGACCGCTCTGCAATAATAAGGAGGCTGTTTCCGTATATTATTGTATGCAGCGGGATGCAGCCTGTGTATCGCAGCTTCTCTTTTCGTTCGTGCGGCAACTCCCCGTCCCCACGACACTGTATACCTCCGGGCTTTTGCCCTTTTCGGTAAAACGCACACAAGCTTACTCTGTCCCTACAAATATACCACCCCTCTCCCTGCTTTGTCAAGCCCCCGACGCAGAAGTATGGGTTGTCGTTGAAGCGGAACGCGAAATCCGGTGCGGGTGTCAGGTGGACACCTTTGCGCAGCAAAAGCACCGACCGAGCCGGCAGGCGAGACCCGGGGGACATAATTTGCGGTTATAATGCCCGAAGGGCGACCACAATTCTTTTTTTTTCATTATTCTATATTATTTCCTTATGCATATTGAACAAAGAATTATCCTGCCTTTTATTGTTACTGTATAAACAAGTATAAAATCATTGACTTTATCGATTTAAAGTCATATAATGATTAAGTGCTTTTTTACAGAGGGAAGGACGACAGCAGGCGTTCGGCGTTTGCGTGGAGGATAAGCTCCTTTTCTTCGTCCGTAAGACCTCTTAGCTCCCTGAAATGCCTGACGTAAGCGCTCTGGCTGTTCCACGGGCAGTCTGTGGCAAAAAGGATCCTGTCGGCGCCGTGCTTTTTTATGATGCGCACGACGTCCTCGTCGTCCGAACGGCAGTGTTTCATCAGCGATCTGAAGCTGCAGCTTATGTCTATGTAGCACGGCGCTCCCGCAAGGTGCTTCTCTACCTCCTCGTGCATCATCATGCCGCCTAAGTGGGCAAATATCATGAACGGCTCGCGCCTTCCCGTTTCCCGCATGACACGGTCGAGCACGGCTCTGCCCCGATCGGGGGGACAATGTACTATGTCAAAGGCGGGGTCTATGCCCGCATGGGTCACCACGAGCAGACCGAGACGGGCTGCGGCGGTAATTATTCTTATATATCTCGGGTCGTCAATGAACGTACCCGTATAATCGGGGTGGATCTTTATTCCCTTGAAGCCCTGAGCCCTTATGGCGCCGAGCTTTTCCTCGGGGTCGTCGTCATCGGGGTGTATCGCGGCTAAGGACACTATATCGCGGTACTGCGAGTTTATCTGCGCTGCGGTGCGGTTTATCGTATCAAGCTGTCCCTTTTTCGTTGCAACGGGCAGTACGACGGATAAGTCAACGCCCGCTTCTCTCATGCTTTTTCTCAGTCCCTCAAGAGTTCCGTCGGTATGAGCCTCAACTCCTTCGGCAGCCTGCTTCAGCGCTGCAATGGATCTTTCGGCTATTTTATCGGGGAACGCATGGGTGTGGAAATCGATAATCATAAATTTTACCCTCTTTTTAATTTGTCTTGAATAATGCGCTGATGATATTTTATCCCGTTCGCGCGGATTTGGCAAGGGATTTTTCATGGGGCGTATTATCGGAATATATTTTTCAAAAGAAAAAGGAGACAAAAACAATGGATATGTTCATCAAGATCCTGTTCCTTGTCGTGTTCTTCGCGGTCATGATAGGGGTAGGCATCTACTGCCGCAAGCAGGCAACAAACGTAAACGGCTTTGTGTTAGGCAACCGTTCGGTAGGTCCGTGGCTCACCGCCTTCGCCTTCGGTACGTCCTATTTCTCCGCCGTAATTTTCGTAGGCTATGCGGGACAGTTCGGCTGGCGCTTCGGTCTGGCTTCTACGTGGATCGGTCTGGGCAACGCCTTTATAGGCTCGCTGCTTGCGTGGAACATTCTCGGCAGACGCACCCGTGTTATGACTCAGCACCTCGATTCCGCTACCATGCCCGACTTCTTCGCAAAGAGATTTGACTCGAAGGCGCTGAAGATCGCCGCCTCAATAATCATCTTTATCTTCCTTATCCCCTACACAGCCTCGCTTTACAACGGACTTTCAAGACTGTTTGAAATGGCGTTCGGCATTCCCTACATTTACTGCGTAATAGCTATGGCAGTTCTCACAGGCATATACGTCGTTCTTGGCGGATACATGGCGACTGCAATAAACGACTTTATTCAGGGCATAATAATGCTTGCGGGCATTATAGCCGTTATCGTCGCAGTTCTTCAGCAGAACGGCGGACTTACGGAAAGCATAAATCTCCTCAGCAAAAAGACTGCCGACGGCATCACTATGGACGGTCCGTTCACCTCATTCTTCGGACCCGATATTTTCGCGCTGATAGGCGTTGTTATACTCACCTCTCTCGGCACCTGGGGACTTCCTCAGATGGTACAGAAGTTCTACGCGATCAAGTCGGAGAAATCCATAAGCACGGGTACCATAGTATCCACTGTATTTGCTATAATAGTAGCCGGCGGCTGCTACTTCCTCGGCGGCTTCGGACGTCTGTTCGGTGAACAGGGCGAGGGCGGAAAGCCCGTAGGCGGATATGACAACATAATCCCCACCATGCTTGAGAATCTCTCACCCATACTCATCGGCATAGTCGTAGTTCTCGTTCTTTCGGCATCCATGAGCACGCTCTCAAGCCTTGTTCTCACCTCAAGCTCAGTTCTGACGATAGACTTCATCGACCCTGTATTCTGCAAGAAGAAAGCTATGGAGGACAAGAAAAAGGTACTGTGGATGAGGATATTCATAGTATTCTTCATTGCGGTATCGGCTGTTATCGCCATAGTGCAGGCAAGCTCACCCGTGCTTTTCATCTCTCAGATGATGGGCGTATCATGGGGCGCGCTGGCAGGAGCCTTCCTTGCGCCGTTCATGTACGGTCTTTATATGAAGAAAGTTCCGAAGATCGCCGTATGGATAAACTTCTTCATCGGCATAGGCATTTCGCTTGCTTCGTTTATATGCAATCTTACGGGAGTGAAGTTCGACAATGCGGTGCTTGAATACTTCAAGTCGCCGATAAACGCGGGTATGCTCGCCATGCTGCTGGGCATAGTCCTCACCCCGATAATCACCCTCATACACCCCGCAAAGGACAAGGACAGGATAGACGGCATCTTCTCGTGCTATAACAAGAAGGTGACGGTATCGTCCAAGAAGTCCATTGCCGAGGACGCCTCCGAGGAGCTGACCCCCGGAGAGCTTACGATCCCCGAAAGAGCTTCCGCCGCCAAGGCTGCCGCTAAGACAGGCGGATCCGGCAAAAAGAACAGCCCCAAAAAATCTAAAAAAAGGAAATGATCAAAAATGATGTTTCAGAAGGACATTGAAACGATGCCGAGATCTGAGATCGAGGCTCTGCAGCTTGAAAGGCTCAAGGAAACGGTAAAATACTGCTACGATAACGTACCGCTCTATCACAAGCGCCTTACCGAGTGCGGCGTTGAGGACGGCTCTAAGATAAAGCAGCTCTCCGACATACAGTACATACCCTTTACGACGAAGGACGACTTCCGCGATAACTATCCCTTCGGTCTTATGGCGGCGCCGATGAAGGATATCGTACGCATACACGCCTCGTCAGGCACGACGGGCAAGCCAACGGTAGGAGTATACACGAAGGACGACATTAAGGTATGGGCGGATCTCGTTGCCCGTGTTGCCGTTGCGGGCGGAGTCACCGATGAGGATATTATTCAGATAAGCTTCGGCTACGGACTTTTCACGGGCGCTCTCGGACTTCACTACGGCATGGAAAACATAGGTGCAACGGTTATCCCCGCTTCATCGGGCAACACTGAAAAGCAGCTCATGATGATGCGCGACTACGGCGTTACGGGTCTTGTTGCTACCCCGTCTTATGCGCTCTATCTTTCAGAGGCTGTTAAGGAAGCCGGCTATCCTCTCAGCGACTACAAGCTTCGTCTCGGCATACTCGGCTCGGAGCCCTGTACGCCGGCGATGCGCTCTCAGATAGAATCCAACTTCAATATCAGGGTATCCGACAACTACGGCATGACCGAGTTGGGCGGCCCCGGCGTATCGGGCGACTGCGAGGCAAGAAACGGAATGCACTTTGCCGAGGATCACTATCTGCCCGAGATAATCGACCACGACACGGGCAAGGTGCTCGGCGAGGGCGAGGTAGGCGAGCTTGTTATTACCACCCTTACCCGCAGAGGTATGCCCGTGCTCAGATACAGAACGAAGGACATCACAAAGATAACCTACGAGCCCTGCTCCTGCGGCAGAACCCACGCAAGAATGTCCAAGACCATGGGCAGAACGGACGATATGCTCATAATCAAAGGCGTAAACGTATTCCCCACGCAGATAGAGAATATCCTCATCAACATCAAGGACATAGCCCCGCACTATATGCTCGTTATCACCCGTGAGCATTTCAAGGATAATCTTGAGATCAAGGTGGAGCTTGACAACGCCGAGCTGCTCGATAACTATCAGCGCCTTACCGACCTCAAGAAGTTTATAGAGCAGAAGATGCAGTCGATACTCGGGCTCAGGGCGAAGGTAACTCTCGTTGCGCCCAAGACAATCGAGCGCTTCCAGGGCAAGGCAAAGAGAATAGTTGATCTGCGAAATCAGTAATTACAGATAAATTCAGAGGTGAAACAAATGAAAGAATTGATGATAGGCAACGCAGCCCTTGCAAGAGGACTTTATGAGGCGGGATGCTCAGTGATCTCAAGCTATCCCGGTACGCCCAGCACCGAGATAACAGAGGAATTCGCAAAATTCGGCGACGTATACTGCGAGTGGGCTCCCAACGAGAAGGTAGCAGCAGAAACGGCTTTCGGCGCATCTCTGCGCGGCAAACGCTCCGCCTGCTGCATGAAGCACGTCGGTCTTAACGTGGCGGCGGACCCGCTGTTCACAATGTCCTATACGGGCGTAAACGGCGGCATGGTTATATGCGTAGCCGACGATCCCGGAATGCACAGCTCTCAGAACGAGCAGGATTCCCGTCACTATGCCATAGCCGCAAAGGTGCCTATGCTTGAGCCCGCAGATTCTCAGGAGGCTCTCGACTTTGCAAAGCTTGCTTATGAGCTTTCTGAGACCTACGACACCCCCGTGTTCATAAAGATGTGTACCCGTGTAGCCCATTCTCAGAGCATAGTTGAAAAGGGCGAGCGTGTTGAGGTAATAAAGGAATATGTCAAGAATCCCAAAAAGTATATAATGGCTCCCGCAAACGCCATTGCCCGCCACCCCTTCGTTGAGGAGAGAACGGCAAAGCTTACCGAGCTTGCAGAGACCTCATCGGTAAACAGGATAGAAAAGGGCGACGGCAGCCGCGATTTCGGCATTATAACCTCGTCCACCTCATATCAGTACGTCAAGGAGGTATTCGGAGACAGCGTTTCCGTACTCAAGCTCGGCATGGTAAATCCCCTGCCCGTTAAGCTGATAAAGGACTTTGCCGCAGAGGTCGGCAAGGTATTCGTTATAGAGGAGCTTGACCCGATAATCGAAACTCACTGCAAAAACATCGGCGTTGACGTTACGGGCAAGGAAAAGTTCTCTATTCTCGGCGAATTCTCACAGAAGACCATAGCCGACGCCTTCGGTCTGGAGGCAAAGGAGACCGCTTCACTCGATACCGCTATCCCCGTAAGACCCCCGATGATGTGCGCGGGCTGCCCCCACAGAGGAATGTACTATGTTCTCGCTAAGAACAAGATAACCGTTCTCGGCGACATAGGCTGCTATACGCTTGGCTCGATGCCCCCGCTCAACGCCCTCGATATGACTCTCTGCATGGGCGCTTCCGTCTCAGGTCTGCACGGCTACAACAAGGCAGGCGGCAGCGAGACCGAAAACAAGACGGTCTGCGTTATAGGCGACTCCACCTTTATGCATTCGGGCGTTACGGGACTTATAAACATAGCCTACAACGGCTCGAATTCTACTGTAATTATCCTCGATAACTCCATAACCGGCATGACGGGTCATCAGCAGAACCCCACAACGGGCTACAATATAAAGGGCGACCCCGCAGGCAAGGTCGATCTCGAGAGCCTCTGCCGTTCCGTCGGCATAAACAGCGTAAGAGTAGTAGACCCCTACGACCTTGAGCAGTGTGAGAATGTCGTGAAGGAGGAGCTTGCTAAGAACGAGCCTTCCGTCATCATCTCACGCAGACCCTGCGTTCTGCTCAAGTACGTCAAGCCCAAAAAGCCGCTTCACGTCAATACCGAAAAGTGCAGGGGCTGCAAGCGCTGCATGAAGTTCGGCTGCCCCGCTATCTCGTTCAGAGACGGTCATGCGGTCGTCGACAACACGCTGTGCATAGGCTGCGGCGTATGCGCGGGACTGTGTCCCTTCGATGCTTTTGAAAGTGAGGGTGAATAATTATGCAGACAAAAAACATAATGATAGTCGGCGTAGGCGGTCAGGGCTCTCTGCTCGCTTCAAAGCTTCTCGGCAGACTTCTCGTTGACGAGGGCTACGACGTTAAGGTAAGCGAGGTACACGGCATGAGCCAGAGAGGCGGCTCCGTCGTTACCTATGTAAGATTCGGCGACAGGGTGTATTCGCCCATAATAGACGAGGGCGAGGCAGATTTCATTGTAAGCTTTGAAAAGCTTGAAGCCGCAAGATATATAAAGGAGCTTAAAAAGGGCGGCACCGTTATAGTCAACACACAGCAGATAGACCCCATGCCCGTAATAATCGGCAATGCGGAATATCCCGCAGGAGTGCTTGACGAGATGAAGGCTCTCGGCGTCAACGTTGACGATATAGACGCGCTTTCCCTCGCTTCACAGGCAGGCTCGGCAAAGGCGTGCAATATAGTCCTTATGGGCAGACTTGCAAGGTATTTCGATATTCCCCGCGAAAAGTGGGAGGTCGCTATAGAAAAATGCGTAAAGCCCGCTTTTGTTGAGATAAACAAAAAGGCTTTCGGGCTCGGCTATAATAACTGAGCGGATAAAAAAGGAAAAAGTTTGAATCTTAATGAAGGTGTGATATAATAATATGCAGAAGAGATATTTTCAGCCCGAAACAGAGACCATGCCCCTTGACGAGCTCAAGAAGCTCCAGAGCGAAAAGCTCGTAAAGCAGGTAAGACGCGTTTACGACAACGTAAAATACTACCGTGACCTCATGGACGAAAAGGGCGTAAAGCCAGAGGATATACAGAGTATTGACGACCTGCACAAGCTGCCCTTCCTCAAGAAGGACGACCTGCGCGAGGCTTATCCCTGCGGACTTCTTGCCGCTCCCAAGTCGGAATGCGTAAGGATACAGTCTACCTCAGGCACTACGGGCAAGCGCGTGGTCGCTTTCTACACACAGAACGACGTTGATCTGTGGGAGGACTGCTGCGCAAGAGCTCTCGTTGCGGCAGGCGCCTCGGAGGACGATGTTTGTCAGGTAGCCTACGGCTACGGTCTTTTCACGGGCGGCGCAGGACTTCACGGCGGCTCGCATAAGCTCGGCAGCCTTACCCTGCCCATGTCCAGCGGCAACACCGAAAGACAGATACAGTTCATGATGGATCTCGAATCCACCGTGCTCTGCTGTACGCCCTCATACGCCGCATATATCGGCGAATCCCTCAAGGAGAGAGGCTATAAGCCCGAGGACAACAAGCGACGGAGGAAATGCGCCGCGATATAGAAAAGAATCTCGGCATAAAGGCGTATGATATCTACGGTCTTACCGAGCTCAGCGGTCCCGGCGTTGCCTTTGAATGCGAGGAGCAGCGCGGTATGCACATCAATGAGGATCACTTCATAGCGGAGATAATCAACCCCGAAACGGGCGAGGTGCTGCCCGTGGGCGAAAAGGGCGAGCTCGTGTTCACGTCTCTCGATAAGGAGGCTTTCCCGCTGCTGCGCTATCGCACAAGAGATATATGCGTTCTGTCAAGAGAGAAATGCTCCTGCGGCCGTACCTTCATAAGAATGACAAAGCCCCTCGGACGCTCGGACGACATGATGATAATCAGGGGCGTAAACGTGTTCCCCAGCCAGATAGAGGCAGTGCTTCTCAACAACGGCTATGCGCCTAACTATCAGATAATAGTAGACCGTGTGAACAACACCGATACCTTCGATATAAACGTAGAAATGAAGGAAGAGGATTTCTCGGATATCCCGACGAACATCACCAACAAGGAAAAGGCTCTTCAGGGCGCTATGAAGACCATGCTCGGCATCAACCCGAAAATACACCTTGTCGTTCCCAAGAGCATTGAGCGCTCCGAGGGCAAGGCGGTAAGAGTTATCGACAAGCGCAAAAGGCTCGGCATAAACGTCTGACGGACGTTAAAATATTCAAAGGAGGAACAGACTATGGCGATCAAGCAGATCTCAATTTTCGTTGAAAACAAAGAGGGCAAGCTGGTAACTATAACGGATTCCATTGCCAACGCAGGCATAGATATCCGCGCGCTCAGCGTTGCCGACACCCAGGACTTCGGTATTTTCAGACTCATCGTTACCGACCCCGAAAGGGCTAAGGAGGCTCTTGAGTCATCGGGCTGCTTCGTTTCGATAACCAAGGTCGTCGGCGTATCTATCCCCGACGAGCCCGGCTCGCTTGCAAAGATAGTCAATATCCTTGCAAGGCACAATATCAATATTGAATATATGTACGCCTTTATCACCGTTTCGGGCAAGGAGGCTTCTGTCGTTCTGCGTGTGGCGGACAACGATACAGCCGAGAAGATACTTACCGAAAACGGCGTACAGCTTCTTGTCGAAGAGGACATAGCCGCAATGTGATTTTTCGGATCACGGCAGAAAAGCTTAAAAGCTTTGCTTTCAACAAGCAAAGGCAAGCCGCAGGCTTGCTGACGTTCAGTGGGAGATTTTACTCCCACTGAACGGATATATGGCTCCCACCGCCTTAGAGGGCGCGGGTGTCCTGTGGACACCGCTGCGCAGCAGCAGCGCCGACCGAGCCGGCAGGCGAGACCCGGGGGACATACTTTGCGGTT
>CACWNZ010000023.1 GCA_902762335.1 uncultured Ruminococcus sp.
ATAACCGTCGGCGCAAGATTCTCTGACAGAGTTGCAGGCGACAGAAAGAAATTCGGCGAAAAAGCTGTTATAATCCAGCTCGATATTGACAAGGCTGAAATAAACAAGAACGTAAGGATAGACTACAGCCTCGTTGGCGACCTCAAGGATACACTTGCAAGGCTCACCGAAGCTGTTGAGCAGACAAAGCATGACGAGTGGAACGCTCAGGTGAACGAATGGGCTAAAAAGAGCGGCGTAAAGGAGACACCCAAGTCTGACGACTACGCTCATCCGTATCATGTTATAGAAGCCGTAAGGGCTCTTGCGTCTGACGATGATATTATCGTTACCGACGTAGGTCAGCATCAGATGTGGGTATCGCAGAAATACCGCTTTGAGAAGCCCCGCAGGTGGTGTACCTCGGGCGGTCTCGGCACTATGGGCTACGGTCTCGGCGCTGCGGTAGGCTCTGCGGTTGCAAATCCGGGAAAGAGAGTAGTTCTGTTCACGGGCGACGGCAGCTTCCACATGAATCTCAACGAGCTTGCTACGGTGCGCTCGTACGACCTGCCGATAATCATAGTAGTTCTCAATAATACCGTTCTCGGCATGGTGCGCCAGTGGCAAAAGCTCTTTTACGGCAGAAGATTCTCTCAGACAGACCCCCACAGAAAGACCGACTTTGCGGCCGTTGCAGAGGCGTTCGGCGTAAAGGGACTGAGGATACATAACGATGACGATGCAGAGCAGGTGCTTGCAGAGGCATTCGCATCAGCCGAGCCCGTAGTCATAGACTGCCGCATATCTCCCGATGAGAACGTTCTCCCGATGATACCTCCGGGAAAGACAGTAGACGATATGGTTACGGAAATGGAGTGACAGCAATGGAGAATAAACAGATAATCAGCATATTAGCTCACAATCACCCGGGTGTGCTGCTCAGGATAACGAGCCTCATATCAAGAAGGGGCTTCAATATAGACAGCCTTACAGCCAGCCCTTCGGGCATAGAGGGCTTTTCAAGACTGACCGTCCGCATGAGCGGAAACGACGATCAGGTAGAACAGTTCATCAACCAGATGCTCAAGATAGTTGACGTCAAGAAGGCAGAGGTCCTCCCCGAAGAGACCTCCGTTGCAATGGAGCTGATACTTATAAAAGTAAGCTCCGAAAGCGGCAGCAGAAACGATATCATCGCCCTCACCTCAACCTATCACGCATCTCTCGTGAATTTAGGCGATAAGTCACTCACGTTCCGCGCATCGGGTACGCCGGGACAGATAGACACACTCATTGCCGAGCTTGCGCCCTACGGCATACTTGAAATGGCGCGCACGGGCATTGCTGCTCTCGAAACGGGAGACGCCTGCCTTGCGGATACAGAGTAATGAATAGTCGGGAATGACGAGCTTTCGACATTCTTCTGTTCTGAAGAAGCGGATTTAGTGGTTTTAGTGGTTAGTGGTTGAGTTGTAAACCCCTCAGTCACGGCTGCGCCGTGACAGCTCCCTTAAATGGGAGCCTTGTTTAAGCCTCCCTCTTAGAGGGAGGGGGACCGCCGTAAGTCGGTGGAGGGAGAATAAGAGAATAGAGAATAACGAATAACGAATAGTGAATAGCTGCGGTGTCTCACAATTCCAAATTCCACATTATTAAAAATCAGGCACGCCGGAAAGCTTCCGGTGCAGACTTCGCGTTACGCTTTAACGACAATCCATACTTCTGCGCCGCGATTCAACAATAAATCAGGCACGCCGGAAAGCCTGATAGAATGAAGAATTCAAAGTTCATGAAGAAACAGCCGCAAAGCGGTGCGTGACCGCACAGGACGTGTTCGCGCTCAGCTTAAACGATAACCTATATTTTATCGCTGCGAATACGACTATACAGCATGGTCGCGGGCATGAAGTATGATACGGTGAAGAAGTAAGCGCGCGCAAGCGCGCGGGTCGCGAATCGGCACCGGCGGCTCGCCGGCGCGAAATAGGGACCGGCGGCTCGCCGGCGCGAAATAGGGACCGGCGGCTCGCCGGCGCGAAATAGGCACCGGCGGCTCGCCGGCGCCGGGGAGGGAAAGAAAATGAAATTGATAACAAACAGAGTATACGGGGCTGAGGATATACTGCCCGCAGACGTGTATAAATGGCAGTTCGTAGAGGACGTCATGCGCGGAGAGGCAATGTCCTACGGCTTTAAGGAGATAAGAACACCCGTGTTCGAGCATACGGAGCTGTTCAACCGCTCGGTCGGAGATACTACCGACATAGTGCAGAAGGAAATGTATACCTTCGATACAAAGGGCGGGGATTCAATATCCCTGAAGCCCGAGGGTACCGCAGGCGCGGCAAGGGCTATGCTCGAGCACGGAATTTATAACGACGGCTACCCCATAAAGGTGTATTATCTTACAGCGTGCTACCGCTATGAAAAGAAAAACTTCGGCAGACAGCGCGAGTTCCATCAGTTCGGCATGGAAATATACGGAGCTGCCTCGCCCTTTGCGGATGCAGAGGTGATGTGCGCGGCAAATTCGGTATTTCAGCGACTTGACGTAAAGAATATAAGCCTTGAGATAAACTCTATAGGCTGCCCCGAGTGCCGCCCGAAATATACAGCTGCCCTCAGAGAGTATTTTACATCTCACGAGGAGGAGCTCTGCGATACCTGCAGATCAAGACTGCAGAGAAATCCCATGAGGATACTCGACTGCAAGAGTCCCGTCTGCTCGGAGATAGCCAAGAACGCGCCTAAGGTGCTCGATTATCTCTGCGATGACTGCAATAAGCACTTCGACGAGGTAAAGAGCTGCCTCGATGCGGCAGGCATAGCCTATAAAGTTAACCCCACTATAGTAAGAGGTCTTGATTACTACACGAGAACGGTATTTGAGTTTGTCGCGCCCGAGATAGGCACGGTGTGCGGCGGCGGCAGATACGACGGTCTTATCGAGGAGTTAGGAGGTCAGCATACGCCTTCTCTCGGCTTCGGAATGGGCATTGAAAGACTGCTGCTCCTGCTTAAAACCCAGAATATCGAGATACCCGCCCCGCCTTCCTGCGACCTTTACGTCATCGGTCTTGGAGATAAGGCAAAGCTCAGGGCGCTCAGACTCGTTCAGGAGGTAAGAAACGCCTCTCTTATTGCGGAGTGCGATATCGTAGGCAGAACTCTAAAGGCTCAGATGAAGTATGCCAACAAGATAAAGTCGCGTTTCCTTATTGTAATAGGCGACAGCGAGCTTGAAAAGGGCAGCGCGACCCTCAAGGATATGGAGACGGGCAAGGAGATACCGATATCTATAGGCGACGGCTTCTTTGATGAGTTTATTAGCGCTTACGTCAGCGTTGACCATGACGAAGAGGATATACCTCTTAATTTTTGATAATACAAATCAGTAAAGGAAGTAATTACAATGGCAGAATTTCTGACAGGCATGAAGCGCACCTGCTACTGCGGCGAGCTTCGTGCGGAGAATATAGGGGAAGAAGTTGTAGTATGCGGCTGGGTGCAGAGACAGCGCGATCTCGGACAGCTCATATTTATCGACCTGCGCGACAGAACGGGTATCGTTCAGCTTGCCTTTGACGACAGAACGGCAAAGGAGATCTTCGACAAGGCGGCTTCCGTCCGTTCGGAGTTCGTTTTAGGCGCAAGGGGCATAGTCAGGGAGAGAAGCTCCAAAAATAAAGATATTCCTACGGGCGATATCGAAATAGAGGTCACAGAGCTGAGGATCCTCTCCGAGAGCGAGACGCCGCCCTTTGAGATAATCGACAACTGCCCCACAGCGGAGCTGACAAGGCTCAAGTACCGCTATCTTGACCTGCGCCGCCCCGAGCTTCAGAAAAATCTGATATTCCGTCACAAGGTGGCAAAGGTCACCCGCGACTTCTTTGACGAGAACGGCTTTATCGAGTTGGAAACTCCCATGCTTATAAGATCTACCCCCGAGGGCGCAAGGGATTTTCTCGTTCCCTCAAGAATACACAAGGGCTCGTTTTACGCTCTGCCGCAGAGCCCCCAGATGTATAAGCAGCTCAGCATGGTAGCGGGCTTTGACAGATATATGCAGATAGCAAGGTGCTTCCGCGACGAGGATCTCCGCGCCGACAGACAGCCCGAGTTCACTCAGATAGACCTTGAGATGAGCTTCGTGGATATGGAGGATATACTTGACCTCGGCGAGCGTTATATCAAGAGGCTTTTCAAGGACGTTATGGACGTGGACGTTCCCACGCCCTTCCCGCGCTATACATATAACGAGGTCATGGAGCGCTTCGGCTCGGATAAGCCCGATACCCGCTTCGGCATGGAGATATTCGACCTCAGCAGTGAGGTAAAAAATACGGAATTCGCCGTATTCAAAAACGCTCTTGCAGGCGGCGGCTCTGTAAGAGGCATTACCGCAAAGGGAGCAGTTAAGACCTATACGAGAAAAGAGATAGATAAGCTCACCGAGTTCGTCAGAGGCATAGGCGTAAAGGGTCTTGCGTGGATAAGACTTACCGACGACGGCGTTTCGTCAAGCTTTGCTTGCAAAGGCAGGCGCCGAAAAGGGCGACGTCGTTCTTATAGTAGCCGATGCCGACAACGGCGTTGTGCTATCCACACTCGGCGCAGTCCGTCTTGAATGCGGAAAGCGCCTCGGCGTGATCGGCAAGGGCTATAACTTCCTGTGGGTAGTCAAGTTCCCGTTCTTCGAGTTCGACAAGGAGAGCGGCGAATGGGTAGCCATGCACCACCCCTTTACCTCGCCTACGGACGACTGCATAGACAAGCTTGAAGGCGACAAGGGCGAGGTCTACGCAAAGGCTTACGACATGGTGCTCAACGGCACCGAGCTTTCGTCCGGCTCTATCCGTATCACCAACCCCGAGCTTCAGAAAAAGATGTTCTCTATGCTCGGTCTCAGCGACGAGGAGGCGTACAGAAAATTCGGCTTCCTTATGGATGCCTTCAAATTCGGCGCGCCGCCTCACGGAGGCATGGGAATAGGTCTTGACAGGCTTGTAATGCAGATGCTCGGCGCTCCCACACTGAGAGACGTCGTTCTCTTCCCGAAGGTACAGAACGCAAGCGAGCCCATGACCAACGCCCCCGCAGACGTAGACCCGCAGCAGCTCAAGGATCTCGGCATTGCCGTATCGATAACCGAAGAATAATATTTCACGGAAATTTATCCGCCCCCGTACGCCGTTGGTGTACGGGGGCGGATTTAGTTAAGAAAAGAATAAGGAAAAAAATAATTGCGGTTGGCTGCGCGCGGCACCGCCGATCATAGTAAGTCTTTCGGGAACTATGTTTTCATCTCCGTAAGAGGAAGAAGTGAGTTGCGAATAGTGAATAGTTGCGATAGTCAGCGCATAATTATAAATAGGCTGATCGGGGGTGTGCGGGTGGAGGTAATAGTAAAATACAACGGAGATATATTTGCCGTAGCGCAAAGCGTAGGAGGGCAGGCGGAAAGACTGTCCGAAGGGTATGCCGTTCTTACACTGCCCGAGGAGGTGCTTGACGAGCTGTACCTTTTTACCGAGATAGAGGATATAGAAATGCCGAAAAAGCTGTGGCTCGGGGCGGCAAAGCAGCTCGGCTCAAGCTGTATCAGCACCGTGCAGAGAATGACGGGTCAGGGACTCAGCGGCGAGGGCGTTATCGTCGCCGTGACAGACTCGGGTATAGACTATACTCACCCCGCATTCAGATATGCCGACGGAAGAACGAGGATATTATCGATATGGGACCAGACCATAGACGGCTCGCCGCCCGAGGGCTTTAACGAGGGCAGCGAATACTCAAGGGAAGAGATAGACAATGCAAGGGATATTTCGGGTCACGGCACGGCGGTGGCGGGTATTGCGGCGGGCTCATCACAGAATAACGGTGTCGCCTACGGGTCCGAGCTGATAATAGTAAAGGTCGGCAGACGAGGAAACGACGTGTTTGCGGAAAGCACCGATATAATGCGCGCGCTGCGGTATACCGTGGACAAGGCGAGAGAGTACGGCAGACCTGCGGCGATAAATCTCAGCTTCGGCATGAATAACGGATCGCACGACGGGACCTCCTTGTTTGAGGAATTCATAGCGTCAATAGCCAACGAGTGGAAGGTAGTGATAGTGACTCCCACGGGCAACGAGGGCGCGGCGGGTCATCACTACGGATCCCGCGTTGCGCAGGGGCATGATAAGTATATAAGGTTTTTCACGGCAGCGGGCATAGAAAGCTTTTACCTGACTATGTGGAAGAACTTTGCAGACAGCTTCAATATAGAGCTTATCTATCCCGACGGCAGCAGCTCGGGAATAATAAGACCCGAGGATCACAGAAGAACGGTCAGCAGCCGCGGTATGCTCACGAATATCATCTACGGACAGCCCACGAGGTATTCCGTGGATCAGGAGATCTTCATAAAGGTGCAGACCCGTGAGGACTATCTTCGGGCGGGAGCGTGGACCCTGATACTTCACCCCGTTTCGATATTTGACGGCAGGGTATCGGCATGGCTGCCCAATTCCGCAGAGGCGGGAAAGGGAACTTATTTCTCTGACCCGTCCGTATATGATACCATGACTATCCCGTCAACGGCTCTCAAGGTGATAAGGGTATCGGGCTATAACGACAGCATAGGCAGCATAGCGCCTTTTTCGGGTGTCGGCAGTAAGGACGACCCCGACGCTGTGCCGGACGTTGCGGCGCCTGCCGTTAATATCCTTGCCCCGAAGGCGGGCGGCGGCTATGACAGCTTTACGGGCACAAGCTTTGCCGCCCCTTTCGTAACGGGCTCGGCGGCACTGCTGATGGAATGGGGCATAGTAAGGGGCAACGCGCCGTTTCTGTACGGCGAAAGGATAAGGGCTTTCCTGCGGCTCGGCGCAAGGCGCGCGCAGGGCGGCGATCATCCCGACCCTTATTTCGGATACGGCAGGCTTTGTCTTGAGGATACCCTTGAGCAGCTTGAAAAATACACGTTTATATAGGAGATGACTGCATGGACGACGAGGACAGGCTTCCGCTTGAGGAATTTGTAAAGCTGCCCACGACTGTTGATTTTCAGGCGGTAAATACGAGCCGATTCAGAGAATTCGCCCGTGACAAGCCGTATCTGCATATAGGCGCAGAGCTTGAGGGCAGCTATATAATAGCCTATACCAACGAAAAATATATAAGCGGTCTGCTTATGGAGCTGGGCAGTGATTTCCTGTCGTTTTATCCTAAGATAGTTTCGCCGCTTGACAGCGTCAGCAACGACAGAAGCGGGATAACTCAGGTGCTGGGGCAGCCGTTTCTTGACCTTTCGGGCAGGGGCGTGATATTCGGGATAGCCGACACGGGCATAGATTACACCAAGGACGAGTTCAGATTTGAGGACGGCTCGACCAAGCTGCTGAATATCTGGGATCAGACCGTTGACGGCAGACGCAGCGAGGGGATATACTTCGGCTCGGACTACGGCAGAGAGGAGATAGACCGCGCTCTTGCAAGCGGCGACCCGCTCAGTATCGTACCCGAAACGGACGAGAACGGACACGGGACCTTTCTTGCCTCTGTAGCGGCGGCAAACGAGACGGCGGACTATATCGGCGCTGCGCCTAAGGCGGATATTATCGCGGTAAAGCTGCGCAGGGCAAGGGATTATTATATAAAGAGATATCTGCTTTCGCCCGATGATCCCGAGCTGTACGAATCCTCGGATCTGCTGCTCGGGATAAAATACATTCTCGACCGCGCGCAGCAGTACAACAAGCCCGTAGTTATATGTATAGGCATGGGCTCAAATTTCAGCGCCCATGACGGCAACACGATCCTTGAGGAGTATATCTCGTTCGTATCGCGCCGCGCGGGGGTGGCTTTCGTTACGGCGGGCGGTGACGAGGCAAACGCCCGTCATCACACTCAGGGCAGGCTTGAGGGCAGCGGAAATTCGGATAGCATAAGCATAAAGGTAGGCGGGCAGGGCGCGTCGTTCACGGTGATAATAATAGGTCCCGCCTACGATAAGGTATCCCTCGGCGTTGTATCGCCTACGGGAGAGGTCATTCCGGAAATACCCTTCCGTTCGGGGCTGGAGTTCTCGGAAACGCTGCTTCTTGAGGAGACGAGGGTATTTCTGCGTTATTTCAAGGACGTTAATAATAATATGATAGTCGGCTTTGAACGCGCGGCAGAGGGGATATGGGAGATAAAGCTGTATGCCGATAAGATAATAGACGGCAGATACTGGGCTTGGCTGCCTATAACGGGGCAGGTATCCGACGACGTCGAGTTTCTTCGTCCGGTGCCGGAATACACCATAGTTTATCCTGCGGCGGCGGTGCGGGCGGTCACCTGCGGCGCATACAACAGCGAGGACGGCAGTCTGCTGGTATCGTCGTCATGGGGACCCACGAGAGTTCCGCGCATAGAGCCCGATCTTGTCGCGCCGGGGGTATCGGTGCGAGGTATCTATCCTGCGGGCATGGGTACTATGACAGGCACCAGCGCAGCCGCCGCCGTTACTGCGGGCGCCGCCCTTCTGCTTATGGATTGGGGCGTTGTAAAGAACAATATGCCCACCATAAACGGAGATCTTGTAAGAAGTCTGCTGATAGGCGGCTGCCGCCGTGAGGAATCGCTCACTTACCCGAATATAAAATGGGGCTTCGGCAAGCTTGATCTGTTCAATACCTTTCTGACGTTAAGATAAATGCGGAACGGCGGGTATGAAAATATCGCTGCAAGACAGACTATAGTTGATATACATTTTTTCCTTACGGGGTGGTAGCTAAATGGCTGATGATGCACAGGGCGGCTACGGGCTGCTCGGAGTTAATACTTTTTTCAGAAATATCGGCTTTCCCGCAGAGGGGGTGAGCGTAACTGTCAGAGACAGCGGGGGAGATATCGTATCGCAAACGAGAACGGACAGAGAGGGAGAGATACAGCCGATAAGACTGCCCGCTCCTCCGCTGAGCTATTCGCAGGAGCCTGACGGAGAGCGGCCGTTTTCGCAGTATGACGTTACGGCGGCGCTTGACGGATATGAAACAGCGGTGATAAGGGGCGTACAGATATATTCCGACAGTACCGCGGTACAGAATATTTCCCTGCTGTCGCAGAATAACGACGTAACTATACCCTATCCTACGCTGTGGGGCGTGTATCCGCCGAAGATACCCGAGGCAAGCATAAAAAAACTGCCCTTCGGAAGTGATCTTGCGGTGCTGCCCGAGCCGGTCGTACCTGAATTCATAGTCGTTCATGACGGCGTTCCCGACGACAGCAGGGCGGAAAACTATACGCTTCGATTCAAGGATTATATAAACAACGTGGCAAGCTCCGAGATATATCCGAGCTGGAACAGAGAGGCGCTGAAGGCGAATATACTTGCAATAATATCGTTCACGCTGAGCCGCGTATATACCGAGTGGTACAGAAGCAAGGGCTATGATTTTACCATAACGAGCTCGACGGCGTACGATCAGGCGTTTTTCTACGGCAGAAATATCTTTCGTGAGATAGCCGACGTTACCGACGAGATATTCAATGTATATATAACCAAGGCAAATATGGAGCAGCCGCTTTTTACGCAGTACAGCGACGGAAGAAGGGTCGTTCGTGACGGCTGGCTCTCGCAGTGGGGCTCGCAGGAGCTTGCGCAGCAGGGCTATAGCGCGATACAGATACTGAAGTATTATTACGGCTATGAGATAGTTCTGAGAGAGGCGAAAAGGGTGCAGGGGATACCGCTGTCGTTTACGGGGGTGCTTAAAAGGGGCTCGCGCGGAGAGCGGGTGCGCGTTGTGCAGTCGCAGATAAACGCTATAGCCAGGAACTATCCATTGATACCCCGTCTTGTAGAGGACGGCATTTACGGAGAAAGGACGGAGCGGTCCGTAAGGGTCTTTCAGGAGATATTCTATCTGCCCGTCACGGGTGTTGTCAACTTTCCTACATGGTACAAGCTGTCGGATATTTATAACGCCGTCACCGGAGCAGGCGGGTGAGCTTGCATTAAAGAATATTATGTTCACAACAAAACAGCCGAAAAGCGCCCGTAAAGGGCGCTTTTCGGCTGTTTTATACCTTTTGCGGAGAGAGCGAGAATGCTATATTGGTGCTGTGGTCGGCTATTCTCTCGAGGTTTGTGAGAAGCTCCATAAAGAGGGTGCCGATCGCGGCGTTGCATTCGCCCCTGCTGAGTCTCTCAATATGATGTTCCTTGTATTCCTCGGTCTTGTCGTCTATCTCCTGCTCCCAATTACCTATGCTCTCAAGCATCAGCGGGTCTTCCGTTCTCTCAAAGAACAGGTCGAAGGTGTTGGAAATAACGTTCTCTACGAGTGTGGTCAGATCCTTTATCTCTTCGATAGCCTTTTCGCTGAATTCCTCGTTGTTCTCGATTATTCTTGAGGCTATCTCGCAGATATTCTCTGCATGGTCGCCTATACGCTCAATATCGCTTACAACGTGGTAATACGAGCCTATCTTCAGCAGGTCGTGCTCCTCAAGGGGCAGAGAGCCTATCCTCACAAGATAAGAGGCTATGCTGTGGTTGAGGTAGTCTATGACCTCTTCGTTTTCGGCGACCTTTTGTATTATCTTCTCGTCCTTGTTCAGCAGCGCCTCAAGCGACATCTTGTAGTTCTTGTTGCTGAGGGTGCTCATTCTTTCTATTTCCTTGGTTATCTGATTGACTGCTATAGGCGGGGTCTTGAGGATACGCTCGTCAACAAACTTGAGACGGCAGGGCTCCTTTTCCTCCTCCTCCTTTTTGCCCCGTATCACTATGCACGATATCTTTGTGATAAGATTTACACAGGGCAGCAGCACGAGTGTGGATACTATGGTGGATATTATATGCACTAAAGAGATCTGCAGGGATGTGTTGTTGGGCGACATAGCCTCTACCCACGAGGTAAACGGCGTGAGCAGGGTTATAAGGCTGAATATCACCGTGCCGAACACGGTAAACAGAACGTAGGACAGAGAGGTCCTTTTTGCGTCCTTTGTTGCGCCTATAGATGATATTACCGAGGTAAAGCAGGCGCCGATGTGTATGCCGTAGATGATATATACCGAATCGGGCAGAAGCAGCGCGCCTGCCGCGCCGAGCGCCTGAAGAATACCTACTGCGGCGGACGAGCTCTGTATGAGCGCCGCAAAAAGAATACCAAAAAGTACGCCGAGTATCGGGTTGCTTATTGATGATATGAGCTTTTCAAATACCTCGGATTCCGCAAGGGGCTTGAGGTTTGAGCTCATCGTCGTCATGCCGAAAAACAGTATTCCGAAGCCCGCTATTATCTGCCCCGCGTATTTAGTGTTGTTCTTTTTCGTCAGCACTACCATGAAGGCGCCGAAGAAAATGAAGATCGGGGCGTACTGCGATATATTGAACGAAAGGATAAGGCTGGTAGCGGTGGTACCTATGGTAGCGCCCATAAGCACGCCCATAGCCTGACTCAGAGTCATAAGACTTGCATTTACGAAGCCCACCACCATGACGGATACAGCAGTAGAGCTTTGTATTATCGCGGTGACCACTACGCCCACGAGGGCGCCGAGCCAGCGGTTTGAGGTTATTTTTTCAAGTATCTTTCTCAGCTTTGCGCCTGCGGCAAGCTCAAGACCGTCACCCAGAAGCTTCATTCCGTAAAGGAATAATCCCAGACCGCCGAGTGCAAGTATTATTTGTGATACAGTCGATCCATCGGCCATAATTGAACCTCCATATAAGCGCCCGCCATCGGAGCGCCTTTATTTCTTTCTCTTTCTTTTATTTCACCTGATAATATCATATTACATAAGCAGATGAAGAAAATTCTTATATAGAAAAATAATTAATTCTGTTCCTTATACAAATCGCATAAAGAATTATCGCGCATTTTGTCGGATATGCGCAGAGAAAAGCAAAAATGGTCCGAATAAGGTCTTAATCGATACTGCTGAAGGTCAGACCGCCATGAGCCTTCTTATAATCCTCCAACAGCCTGAGCATAAGACCGTAGATCTTCTCGGCGGAATTGCCGTTGCTGTTGCGGGCGATAGCCTCGCGCATGGTGCGGCGCTTTTCGGGGGAATTGATAAGCTGAGTGATAGTTTCGGTGCAGGTCTTGTCCTTTTTAAGTCTCACTGCCATGCCGTTTCTCACGAGGAAATCCGCATTCTGCTCCTCCTGCCCGGGAATAGGCTTGAATATCGCAATAGGCAGACCCGTAGCTATAGCCTCGGTCACGGTAAGACCGCCGGGCTTGGTGACGATAATATCGCTCATTCTCATATATTTTTCTACCCTGTCGGTAAAATACAGCAGCTTGGTGCTTTTAGAGGGCTTAAGCTTTCTCGGATTGCGATAATTGGCGCGCTGCTGCTTTATGGTGGGATACATCTCGCTGAGCTGATATATAGTGTTGTTTATATCTATTTTGCTGAGGTACTTTTCAAAGGTCTCAAAGACCTTTTCGTTTTTTCCCGTGATAACTATTATCTGAAACTCCGCCTCGGACTTCACGACCTTATGGTATATCTTTATAACGTCGGTAACGCCGAAGGAGCCTGCCATAATGAGAACGGTAGGCAGCTCGGGGTCGAGTCCCTCCTCAAGAAACGCCTTTTCTCTGTCTATTTCCTTAAGGAAGCCGCCGCTGATGGGTATCCCGTAAACGTAGGCAAGGCTGCGGTCGATACCCCTCTCGCAAAGCTGGTCGGCCATTTCCTCGCTTGATACGATATAGGCGTTTATACCCTTATTGATATAGGTCCTGTGCACGGCGAAGTCGGTAAGAATAGTAATAACGGGAAAATCAAGCTCGGTGCGTACCTTTACCGTCGAAATCATCTCTGCGGCGAAGGAATGGGTGGTTATTACTATATCGGGTCTGAAGGCGTCCAGCATAGGCAGAAGCCTCATGCCCCTGCTCGTCAGCGTAGCCTCAAAGGGCTTATTTATCGGGCTGTTCTTATCCGAGCCCTTATACATACCCCCGAAGAGGTTAGGCGTGTTTTTTGCCATATATTCATATCCGCCTGTTATAGTTCTGTTAAGTCTCGGGCTGACGTATTGTATAGTATCGTATATCCTCACCTCGGACGACGGATCCTTTGCAAGTATATATTCCTTTAGTGCGTTTGCGGCTCTCATGTGTCCGCCGCCTGTGGTTGCCGAAAGGATCAAGACCTTCATGCGCTCTCCCTCTTTTCATATAATATACTAAAATATATTATACCCTACCGCAGGACTTTTTTCAAGATAAATAAGCCCATACCCGAAAATATGAGCATTATTTATTTTTTTTTATTTTTCACTTGACCTTGACGCGTTTTTGTTGTATAATACCTTTGTTGCTGGAATAACTCAGTTGGTAGAGTACCTCACTCGTAATGAGGAAGTCGAGAGTTCGAGTCTCTTTTCCAGCTCTGCGCCCGATCATCTCGGGCGCGTTTTTTTGTTCAAAAACCGAAAAAAAAACAAGCGGCTCTCGGATATACCGGGGACCGCTTGTTTTTGTGAGAGTATATTGATCCCGATAATGTCCCGACCGTACAGATCGGGGCAGAAGGGGTCTTTTATTCGTAGTCGCCCCTTACGACCATGATCCCGACGGTGCCTTGTGAGTCGAGAGTCCTTATGGTAAAGGACAGAACGATGTCCTCGCCCTTGGAAAAATAGAAAAAGCTCTGGTCGGGGTTGTCGGAACTCTCGTACTTCATAAAATCGTAGTCGAGCGCCTTAAGAAGTACGACGTAGGCTATAACGTCCTCGGTGTCGGCGCTTTCATAGGTGTAGTAAAGCCCGTACTCGTTTGACGCATCAAATTCCGACGTGGTCTTTTTTATGGTGGTAATACAGCTCTCGGGTGTCGGGATCTTGTAGTTGGGATTTGCATACCTGCTGTCGTTGAAATATGACCACTGTGATTTCTGCTTCATATAGGGTATGTATTTATCTACGTCGATCCCCGAGCCGTCATCGGTCTCGGACGAGGTATCTGCCGACGGCTCGGAATAGGTAGTTGACGGGGTATAGGACGACGGCTCGGAATAGGTCGTGGACGGGGTATAGGACGACGGCTCGGAATAGGTCGTTGACGGGGTATAGGACGACGGCTCGGAATAGGTCGTTGACGGAGTATAGAGCGATGACTGCTGATAGGGTACTGAAGAAGCTTCGGACTGTGAGGGCGATGCGGTCTCCGAGACCTGAGAGGTCTGATCGTTATTTCCGCCGTTTCCGCCGCTCTGACTGATGAGCATTACAGTGATGATCGTGCCGGCAATGACGAGTACGATAATTACTATTATAAGAACGATAACAAGGGTGTTGTTCCTTTTGGGAGGCATACCCTGACCGTAATTCGGCGGATAGGGCATATAGGGGGCGTTCATATTCTGAGACGTATTGCCGTAGGGCGCGGCTGTGGGAGAGCCCGTACCGTAATAGCCGCCCGTATTCTGAGACTGAACGGGTGGCTTCGTATCGGGGAAGAATTCCGATAAGGGCATACCGCACTTGGAACAGGCGGTAAGCGTATCGGGGTTGTTTTGTCCGCATCTCGGGCAGGTATAAAACGCCATGTCGTCACTCCTCTGCTCGTTTGTGTCTGAATGACAGTTCGTGCATATTTTGGTATATTATAGCATAAGGTGACGATAAAATCAACAATTACACGCTTATTCACTTCGGCGCCGGAGCCTGAGCTTTCGTAATTTATCTGTGATTTGTGATATCGGAAAATATTTTTTAAAAAGGACTTGCATTTTATACGGGAGATTTAGTATAATAGATATGCAATCGGGGGTATAGCTCAGCTGGGAGAGTGCTTGACTGGCAGTCAAGAGGTCACGGGTTCGAGCCCCGTTATCTCCAGAAACGCCCCGTCACTGACGTGCCGGGGCTCAGATAATAAAGAATAGAGAATAAATAATAATGAAAAAAGAAGTGCCGAGGGGCGTTTCTGTACTATTATTTATTCTTTATTCTTTTTTTATTATTTAAATTCGAGGGACGTTTTAACCCGAGGAAAGGCTAAAAACGAAACACGGTTTTTCCTGCTTGCTTTTTCTTTCAACATCAATAAACTCCATAACCGTACAATTTCCAAGCGTTTAGGCGCAGAATAATTCAATCGGGAGACTGCATAAAACAGAAAAGTTTTCAACATAAACACAGCCCGGAGAGTAGTATTCAACTACCCTCCGGGTTGTTGCGCTTAATTATTCTTCTATTATTTGTATTGTTTCGATTCTCTCATTCGATGATCAAGGCTGCCGCTATACTTCTCGTTTTGCGACGGCCCCCTTTTTTCAGGCGCGCTTCTATGCGCTCGGATCGGAGCAAAATGGTTAAATTAATCTTATTCTATTGGTAAATTATGCCATACAAAATAAGAGCTGCCTTGGTCAATCTGACCAATCGTGGATATGCAATTTGTAAATGTATACAAAGTTTATGAATATTCATATAAATATTAACAAAAAACAAAAAATGAATTTACAAACAGTTAATTTTGTTGTAATATTATAGTAAATAATAGCGCCATTAGGCGTATGATTATTGCTGCCAACAAAAATTATCAGGGAGGGATGAGAAAGACAGCTTCTTAGCATAGCCCGTCAGAACTTCAGACTCAAAAAACAACACAGAAAGAAGGAATACGATGTTCACAAAAACCAAGAGCTTTTTCAGAAAAGCACTAAGCACTGTTCTTTCAGCAGCAACTATCTTCTCAGGCACTGCGCTCATAGCCCACATAGCTATAAGAAGATAAATCATTTGATTACATGTAAAAAGAATGCCGGCTTTCCAAAGCACGTTCTTTTTATCAAGGATATCTACTTTAAGAATCTTGCCCACAAGCAGCGCTATCGGCATAAGCGGGCAGGCGCAGCAGAACACCACCAGGTCCGAAGTGTACATCGGAAGGTCAAGGCTTGTCGCAATCGCTATCAATGCCCAGATAATTGCTGCGGTTATTATAAACGGAAGTCCCGCTTTCTGACTGAATTTCATATCATCTCTGAGTGCGTCAAGCCCCAGAGCATAATCTTTAAATTGTTCGTCTGTCAATCTATTCATTTCTTTGTCTCCTGTTATAATCGTTCAAAAGTTTCGTGTATCGCTCTCCCTTGTCCTTATACTTGGTCCTGTCAAGTACCAGGCATGTAATGTAAAAAGAAATCACTATGACAGTAAATATCGTCCATTCCAATGCCGTTCCTTTACCCGCGAAGATATTCAGCTTGTAAA
>CACWNZ010000024.1 GCA_902762335.1 uncultured Ruminococcus sp.
GGAGCAGATAGAAAAGAACGATCTTACCGTAAGGGACGTTGAAAAGGCGGCAAAGGCTATAAACGGCAGCAGAGCGCCGAAAAAGAAAAACGCCGTGCATACGAGAAATTCCTTCTTCGATGAGGTAGAGATCGCGCTCAACGAGCATCTGAGCCGCAGGGTCAAGGTAGTGAACGGCAAGGACAGCGGGGGAGTGCTGGAGATCGAGTTCTACAGCGAGGAGGATCTCGGCGAGCTGGCAAAGCTGTTTGACAGCGACAATTAAAACAAGTCATACAGCCCGGTCGGGGATCGGGTAAATATAAAGAACTAAAGGAGTAATAGAAATGTTAGACATTAAATATCTCAGAGAAAAGCCCGACGAGGTAAAGGCAAGGATCAGGAAAAGAGAAATGGATCTTGACGCCGTAGTAGACGAGGTGCTTGCAGTAGACGCTCAGAAGCGTGAGCAGATGGGCAGGGTAGAGGCCATGAAGGCGGAGCAGAATTCCGCAAGCAAGCAGATACCGCAGATAAAGAAGGCGGGCGGCGATGCAAGCGAGATAATGGCAAGAATGAAGGAGCTCGTTGCCGAGATAAAAGAGGGCGACGCCAAGATAAACGAGCTTGACGAGAAGCAGACCTCACTTCTTCTTTCGCTGCCCAATCTTCCCGATGATGACGTAGTTGCAGGCGGCAAGGAGCAGAACGAGGGTATAAAGCTTTTCGGCAAGAAGCCCGAGTTTGATTTCCCGATGAAGAACCACGTTGAGCTTTGCGAGAGTCTGGGTCTTATCGACTATCAGAGAGGCGCAAAGCTTGGCGGCGCAGGAAGCTGGGTATACAGAGGCTGGGGAGCAAGAATGGAATGGGCGCTTCTCAACTTCTTTATAAACGAGCATATCAATGACGGCTTTGAGTTTATTCTGCCCCCGCACATGCTGGGCTATCAGTGCGGCTACGTTGCAGGTCAGTTCCCGAAGTTCACCGACGAGGTATATTGGATAGAAAACCCGACGACCAACGAAAAGAGATTCATGCTGCCCACGGCAGAGACTGCTCTTGTTAATATGCACAGAGACGAGATAATCCCCATAGAGGAGCTGCCGAAGAAGTACATAGCCTACACCCCGTGCTACCGCCGCGAAGCAGGCAGCTACCGCAGCGAGGAGAGGGGCATGATAAGGGGACATCAGTTCAACAAGGTAGAAATGGTACAGTATACCGAGGACGACAAGTCGGATATAGCCTTCAAGGAGCTTGTTGAAAAGGCAGAGAGACTCGTACAGGAGTTAGGTCTGCATTATCGTCTGAGCAAGCTTGCCGCAGGCGACTGCTCGTTCTCAATGGCAAGGACCTACGACATAGAGGTATGGATACCGAGCATGGAGATATACAAGGAGGTAAGCTCCGCATCTAATGCAAGGGACTATCAGGCAAGGAGAGGTAATATCCGTTACAGAGGTGAGGACAAGAAGATGCATTTTGCACACACCCTCAACGCATCGGGTCTTGCCACGAGCCGTGTTATCCCTGCTATCGTTGAGCAGTATCAGAACGAGGACGGCTCCGTGACCGTTCCCGAGGTGCTCCGTCCCTACATGGGCATCGACGTCATCAAAAAGTAATAACGCTTTTTACAGACCTTCGCAAGAGGGTCTGTTTTTTTGCGCTGAAAAATGTTTCACGTGAAACATCTCTGAGCAGAAAGGAAATAATAATAAGATCTCAGATATTTTTGCCCCTTTTTTCTGTTAAGGCTTGTTATTATAGATAAAGGCATATTCAAAAAACAGGAGGTCAAACAAATGAAGAAGGACCTTTTAAGAAAGCTCTGAGCAATATCGCTTGCAGTGGTCACGCTGACGGGCGCATCTGTCGGCGGTATGACGGTCTATGCAAAGGAAGCCGCGCAGACGACGGTATCGGCAGCGACTGAAAAAGGAGCTTACAAAAGCTTTGAATATGCCGTTTATTACAGAAAGAACGGCGCAAACGCAAAGTCTGTGTGCGTTAAGGATTTCAGCAAGAGCCCGGATGCGGTGGTCACGCTGAAGACCGCTTCAAGCTATTGGATAGATGTGTGTGTCAGGGACAAGGCAGGCAACAAGGTCGTGAACCACTATTTTGTAGGAGCAGCAAAATAAGTCTGCTGCTTCAGGCGGTCATGATATAAAATACGGTATTTCCCCGGGTATCTGTTCAAACAGACCGCCCGTGGATTTTTTTCAAAAATATTTTTGTTTTTCCGCACCCGACAGTATTACAGTGCTGTTATTAATAACAGAAGCTTCAAAAAATATAAAAATGAGGAGAAATAATTATGAAAAACAGTATTTTAAGAAAGCTCTGCGCAATATCCCTTGCAGCGGTAATGCTTACCGGAACGGCGGTATGCAGCCTCGGCGTATATGCGACAGGCAATGAAGAAGAGTCTGTAAGCGTGACTGAAACGGAAAAAAACGAATATAAAGGCTTTATCTATGAGCTGAAGCCCGACGGGTATCAGAAGCAAGGGATCTGCATAGTAGGCTATAACGGCAAAGCCGAGGATATTGTTATCCCTTCGGCGATTAACGGCATCAAGGTGCGCTGGATAGGTGAGGATGCATTCAATTCTTCGAGCACAAGAAGCATAAAGATCCCCGCAACCGTTACCGAGATAGCCTGCGGCTTTACAAAAAACAGCCGCAGGATCGAAAATTTCTATGTCGACAAGAATAACACGATATTCAGATCGGTAGACGGTCTGCTGTATAAGGGCGATGATCTTTTAGCCGTGCCTCCGACAAAAAAGGGCGAGCTTAATCTGCCTGAATTCACAAAAGGCATCATGCCCTATGCGTTTTCCGGCTGCTACGAACTTACACAGCTCACAATGGGCGACGTGGACAGCCTGTCAGCCGATATTCTTAAAGGCTGCCGTGGTCTGGAAAGAATAAATATAGGCAGCAGAACAGGACATATAACTCCTGATTTTGCCGATGAGCTCACCTGCCTCGAGGAGATAAACGTTGTCGGTGAGCCCGGGAAATACTGCTCTGTAGACGGAGTTCTCTTCAGGACCTCATACGGCTATTCCCCCGAAGCGGATAATGAAGAGGCAGTACCCACAGATCTTATAAGATATCCTATGGCAAAAAGGATCGAGTTTTCATACAAAATTCCCGATACGGTAACGACTATATGGAGTAGCGCATTCAGCGAAGTCAGGTACGGATTCGGAGATATATGGATAGGCAGGAACGTCAGTCTTATAATGGAAGGCGCATTCAGAAAATGCCGTGCTAACGCAATAGTTGTTGAAAAGGGCAACAAGAACTATCGCTTCAACAACGGTCTGCTGTTTGAATCTAATAAGGACGATTCCCTTTATCCGTTCTCCGAGCGCAGGGCTTACGTCAAGCAGGGAGAAACGCTTATAGCTGCAATACGCAGCTCCGCAAAAAGTAAGGTGGTCATTCCTTCTACGGTAGGCAGTATAGGAGACTACGCATTTTACAATTTCGCTGCAGATGAGGTAGTGATATCCAAGGGCGTTGGATCGATAGGAAGGGCCGCCTTTGCCGGCAGCTTTATAAAGACCCTGCGCATACCGAACAGTGTAAGGTACATAGGCGATGAAGCTTTTGCCGGCTGCAATGATCTCATTACCGCCACAATGGGAGCGGGAGTCGAGTCGATAGGCGAAAACGCCTTTACTGCGTGTTCAAGACTTGAAAACATAAAGATACCCAAAAAGACGATGCAGATAGCGGATAATGCGTTTGATTACTGCAAAAGCCTGACCATGTGTGTCAAAAAGGGCAGCTACGCAGAGGACTACGCGAAGAAGAACAATATCAGATACACAAACGGCGCGATGAGCCTGAAATGTCTTTTTGACTACAATTACATATTTACCCGTAATATAGAAAAGCTGAAGCTCGAAGCTCAGGGTGTGGACGGCAGCGGCAGCTATGAGTACGCGTTCTATTACAAGAAATCAAAGTCGGAAAAGTGGGTGCGCACAAGGGATTTCAGCGAAAAGTCCGCGGCGATCATTTCACCTAAAGCGGCGACCGACTATGATATTATGGTAAAGGTCAGAGATACCAAGACGGGAAAGACAAGAGAGGTAATAAAATACGGCATTCAGGTCCATAGCATCGAAAGATAAGACTGATCCGAATGAATCGTTGCTCCTGCGGAATAATGCTGCGGCAAAAGCGTGATACACATCAGTGATATATCGGACAATATAGTCACAAACTGCTGCTATGCAGAATGGTAGAATCAGTAGGTTTTCTCGAAGCTAAAACAAAATAAACGTCCCTGTGGGTCTTTTAAGGAAGATCTGCAGGGATATTTTATTATTTTTTTTGTAACTATTGACTATTTTTGTATATTGTGTAATAATCTCTCTATGAGGACATTGTTTTTTATACTGAAGCAAATCATTTATCCGTAGAAAATGGGGGTTATTGTATGAAAAAAGCTTTTATCTGTTTGCTTTTATCTGCCATACTTTTATCACCAACGGCTTGTGCAGAACAAAAGTCTATTGAAAAAACAATAAGCAGTGACAGCATTAGCTTTGACCAATCACAGGGTCAGAATAATGATACCGACAAGCTGACATCTTCTTCAGAAACATCTGAGGACTCAAAAATCTCAGCAGAGACATCTGCAAATTCAGAAAACTCAATAAGTGTGGATAATTCATCAGTCTCGACTGATAGTTCCGAAGGCGAAGGAACTTCATCTGCTCCCGAAAATGATAGCCCAAACAAGCAGACAACTGCTTTGATAGAAATAGATACAGAAGGTATAACAACCCTTACAGAACTTGATGAACGTATTGATGAATATGCAACCGAAACAATAGACTCTCTGAAAACACGTTGGAAAGCATTGTCTGAAGAAGTTGACACATATCAAAAATATTGTGATAACTCACAGAAGGTTTCTGATTTTTACAAAGCATTATTATCAGACACAGAACAAATGTGTATAACATTAATGGAGTATAGCGCGGTGTATACCAGAATGATCTTGGATTCTGATCTGCCCGCCGAGAAAAAATATAAAGCGGCAGAGGGAATTTGCGATAATCTATATAATGATGCCTGTGATAAAATAGTTAAGAAAGTATACAATGGTATCCTTGATGATATGCTCGACTATTATTATAATGGTATTATTGACGATGAAATAAAAAAATCCTATACCAGCGAATTGTCAGAGATATCGTCAAAAGAATATAGTCAATGGAGTGATACATCGTCTGAAGTGTATTCATTATATTCGGATACATCGTCGGATGTATATTCATTATATTCGGATCTGAGTGCCAAATTATATAACGATGATTTTACAGGAGCTGAAAAGGTATATAACAGATTTCTGAAAAAATTAGCTAAAGAAAAAGGCATTAATACAGAAGATTCAATTAAGGATCCGAAATTTGATACTACCTTACGGGAAGTAAAAAACGCAGATGAATTTGAAGATGTTGTTTATGACCATGTATCCGAGTGTGTACTGTCTTTAGAGAAAGAATGGGAAACTCTCTCCGAAGAAAATAACACCATTGAAAAGTATCTTAGCAACGACAAAGCAATCAAAAATTTTCACAAGCACATTGAGGAATCTGTACATCAGTTGTTTGTTATGATTTGCGAATATGGAGTCACTTATGCTGAATTTATTATGAATTCCGATTCTACCGTAAGTGAAAAAAGAGATGCTTTTGAAAATTTTAAAGACTGCATATATGATGATGCTTGCTCGATCATAAAAGATGACGTATATGACGGACTTTTAAAGACAATAAAGAAATACTACTATGACGGAATAATAAAAGAAGCAAAAGACAGCTTACAATATAGTGAATGGATAGATGCACACAGTGACACATATAAATGGTGGCTTGATGCAAGATCATCTGTATATTCGGATTGGCTTGACACACGTGGCGATATATATAATTTTTACCTTGCTATTCGGGGAGATCTGTTTTCAAAGGATATTGATGAAGCAAAGGATGAATTAGATTCCTTCAAGAAAAAAGTGGAAAGAATGAAGTAATATAAGTATATTATAGTATTCAGAAAATTAATTGATCCGGATGAGGCGTAAATACTGAAGCGGCTCCCGACGGGAACCGTATCTGCCCCCGCAGACCCTTAAGGGCTTGCGGGGGTTTTTACGGGGAAAAATTTTTTGAAAAAATTTCATTTTTTCTGCAACCGTTTCGGAAGCTTGGCTGTTATTATATATAGAAACGGCATCCGACCGAAACGGCGTCAAGGGAGATGGTCAACGTGAGAAGAGGTATTCTCAAGGGACTTGCCGCGGCAGCGCTTGCGGCAGTAATGCTTGTCGGAACAGCGGTCACAGGGCTTAGCGTAAGCGCGGCGCAGTACATGGGGGTATCCGCAGCCTCCGCAACAGAGCAGCGCGGGAATTACGAGGGCTTTGAATGGACTCTGAACTCTTTCGGCAATGAAAAATACGTTACAATAGAAGGCTACAACGGAAAATCGAAGAATCCCGTTATCCCCGATAAGATAAACGGCTATAAGGTAATGGAGATAAGCAGCGCCTTCAAGGATATGAAATATCTCAGAAGCATTACGATCTCTAAGAACATAAAGCTTATCAACAGGGATTTCGCAAGGAACTGCGATAAGCTGGAAAATATCTTCGTTTCTCCGCAGAACGAGGACTACAGCTCGGTAAAGGGCTACCTCTGCGATAAGCAGGGCAAAATACTCTACCGCGCGCCTATAGGAAAGTCCGGCATAGCATATATTCCCCCCGACATTGAAACGATAGAGCAGCTTGCCTTTGAAAACTGCAGGAATATTACAAAGGTCGTTACCAAGTCAAAGGTCAGGTTTATAGGCTATCATGCGTTTTACGGCTGTGATAAGCTTGAAGAGGCGCTCATCAGGGGAGATATTGAGACTGTGGATATGAGCTTCGAGGGCTGTCCCGCGCTTAAGAGCATAGAGCTTACGGGCAGTCAGAGCAGTTATATGACGGCGGACGGCGTACTGTATAAAACCAACGGCGCGCAGAGCCTGCCCGTGTCTCTCGTACGATACCCCGCAGGCAAGGGCGCTTCGGCAGATGAGAGCGGCAGTCCCGAAGGCTACGGAAAATACACCGTGCCGGATCACGTAGTAAGAATAGAGAGCCGCGCCTTTGCAGACTGCACCGGTCTGCTTACAGTGAATATCCACAGGAACGTAAGCTATATCGAGCAGTCGGCATTTGACAACACGAGTGTAACCGAAATAAACGTAAACGCGAAAAACAAATACTACCGCTTCAAAAACGGGATGCTCATAGGCAGAAAAGCCGGAGACGAAAGCCGAAGCGGAGACGTGATAATAAGAGTGATGCCCGCTGCTTCGGGCAGGCTCGTTATACCGTCATCGATAACCGAAATAATGCCCGAGGCATTCAAGAGCTGCAATATAGACGACGTATATATCCCGAACAGTATAGTCAGGATCGGCGGCAGCGCCTTTGAGGGCTGCGAGATGCTGAGAAAAATAACCATACCCGCAAGTGTTGACACGATAGAACAGTTCACCTTCAGCGGCTGCAGGCGACTCGTTTCGGTGACCGTTGAAGCAGAGGCAAAGAGCCGCAAAAAGAGTATAGGATACGGAGCTTTTTACGAATGTCCTAATCTCGTTATTGCGAAGCTTCCCAAGGCTGTGACAGAGATAGATGACGATGCCTTTATGGGTGATACCGCAGTCACCGTATACGGCAAAAGCGGCAGCTATCCTCTTGAATACGCGCGGAGGCACGGAATGATGAGATCGATATATGCCCCCGAGCTGAAGGCTATATGCATTGCCTGCGAGACCGTCAAGGATCCTGCAAGGATAATGGTCGAAGCAGATGCGGCAGGCGGCAAGGGCGGCTATGAATTCGCTGTGTACTACAAAAAAGCAAGCTCATCAAAATGGGTGTGCGCAAAGGAGTACAGCGCGGCAAGGACAGCAAGGATCCGTCCGGGAAGCAGAACGGATTATCAGATAATGATAAAAGTAAAGGACAAGGTCGGAAAGGTGGCGCAGAAAACGGTAAATATCAGCTCGGATACCCTAAGCTTGTAATGGCTCGTCCGCATGAGCCTTTACATACGAGCTCTGAAAGCAAGCCGAAAGACTTTCAGAAGCCCCCTGAAACATTATAGGGCGCGGCGCCCGGGTCTTACTATACGTCCCGCCAACAAACGGGTACCGCGCAATATAATTACAGAATCACAGACACATCGCGTATATGCCGGTCATCATTATCAAGCCCGAAAAACATTTACGCTGCTCTATCCGCAACAGAGCTGCCGTACATTCTTCGACTATATTTATTCACCGAATGATGATGAGAGGCACGGGTGTGTCTGTTTTTGTATGTCCCCGAGGCTGTGTGTCGGAATGATACTATATCACCCTTTTCTGTGGTAAAATAAGGCAATTACAGCCGAAAAAATGCATAATTTTTTGTTTGATATTTGAAAGAAAATTTACACGGCAGAAATATTTATTATTCCTTAAAAGAATAATAAATCGATTCTTTGTGGTATAATCAAATACTAAATAACACAAAAATCAAAAAAGGACGGGGGAGATCCAAAAATGATGACAAGGGATTATAACGAAAAGTTCGGCAAAGAGGGTCTTACGTTTGATGACGTTCTGCTGATTCCCGGGGAATCAAGCGTTCAGCCGAAGGACGTGGATGTCAGCACTTATCTTACAAAAAAGATAAAGCTCAACACACCTCTTATGACGGCGGCTATGGACACCGTAACTGAGACGAGAATGGCAATAGCCATTGCAAGAGAGGGCGGCATAGGCATAATACACAAGAATATGCCTATCGATCAGCAGGCAGATGCCGTAGACAGGGTAAAGCGCTCCGAAAACGGCGTTATCGCAAATCCGTTTTCACTCACACCGGGTCATTACGTATACGATGCCAACAAGCTTATGGCTAAGTATAAGATCTCGGGCGTACCGATCTGCGAGGACGGCAGGCTCGTAGGACTTATCACCAACCGCGACCTCAGATTCATGGACGAGAGCGATTACAGCCAGAAGATAGCTGACGTTATGACCGACAGGGATCTTATCACCGCTCCCGTAGGCACTACGCTGCTTGAGGCTCAGCAAATACTCAAGAAGCACAAGATAGAGAAGCTCCCCATAGTAGATGCCAACGGAATGCTGAAGGGACTTATCACGATAAAGGATATCGAAAAGTCGGTGCAGTATCCCAACAGCGCAAGAGACGAAGCAGGCAGACTGCTGTGCGGCGCAGCTATAGGCGGCACCCCCGACGTGCTTGAAAGAGTAGATGAGCTCATCAAGGCAGGCGTAGACGTTCTCGTGCTTGATTCCGCGCACGGACATAACAATAATATAATCAACTCGGTAGCAAGGGTCAAAAAGGCTTTCCCCGACGTTCAGCTCGTTGCGGGCAATATAGCTACCGCAGAGGCGGCAAAGGCTCTTATAGATGCAGGCGCAGACTGCGTAAAGGTCGGCATAGGTCCCGGCTCTATATGCACAACAAGAATAGTAGCAGGCATAGGCGTACCGCAGATAACCGCGATATACGATGCGGCGTGCGAGGCATCAAAGCATAATATACCCGTTATAGCAGACGGCGGCGTAAAATACTCGGGCGACATAGTAAAGGCGCTTGCCGCAGGCGGAAGCGTAGTAATGATCGGCTCGCTCGTAGCAGGCTGTGAGGAATCTCCCGGAGAGAGCGAGATCTATCAGGGCAGACAGTTCAAGGTATACAGAGGCATGGGCAGTCTCGGCGCAATGGGCAGAGGCAGCGCGGACCGTTACTTCCAGTCGGGCAATAAAAAGCTCGTTCCTGAGGGAGTCGAGGGCAGAGTGCCTTACAAGGGACTTCTCTCCGATACGATCTTTCAGCTCATGGGCGGTCTGAGAGCAGGTATGGGTTATACAGGCTGTGCAAACATACAGGAACTTCACGACAAGGCAACATTTGTACGCATTACGGGAGCAGGATTGAAAGAAAGTCACCCGCATGACATACAGATAACAAAGGAAGCACCCAACTATTCATACAACGGTTAATCAGCATTCGGTATAACAGGGCAGTCTGTAAGGATTGTCCTGTTTTTTTATATGTTAACGTGAGTTCGATGAAAACGAAAAATTATTATACTGTCATTCTGAGGAGCGACAGCGACGAAGAATCTTTTGAAGATTCCTCACTGCGTTCGGAATGA
>CACWNZ010000025.1 GCA_902762335.1 uncultured Ruminococcus sp.
TATCATATCAGCGACTTCTTTCTGTGTCATCTCCTTTCCGTTTATAAGCCCGAAGCGAAGCTCCATTATGGTAAGCTCACGGTCGTTGAGCCTGCCTACGGCTTTCATAAGCTCTGCCTGCTCTGCTTCGGCCTCAAGGTGTCTGTCCACCTCGTCGGGGTCGCTGCCGAGAATATCCGATATAAGCAGCTCGTTGCCGTCATGATCCACGTTCAGCGGCTCGTCAATGGATATCTCGTTTTTCTGCTGCGCGCTCTTGCGAAAATACATCAGTATCTCGTTTTCTATGCATCTTGAGGCGTAGGTGGCAAGCTTTATGTTCCTCTGCGGGCAAAAGGTGTTTACCGCCTTGATAAGACCTATAGTACCTATAGAAATGAGATCCTCAACGTTTACTCCCGATGATTCAAATTTCTTTGCTATATATACGACGAGCCGCAGGTTATGCGTTATAAGCGGCTCCCTTGCCGTTTCGTCACCCTCGGATATCCGCCGCATGATCTCGGCTTCTTCATGGCTGCCGAGGGGCGCGGGCAGGGTCTCGGGTCCGTTTATGTAATACAGCCCCTCTGCCCCGCCGAGCTTTTTCCCGACGGCTGCTATGCTGCCGAATATTCTTTCGGATAAATGACCGATGATCTTCAACCGATCAGCTCCCTTTCATTATAAGCTCTGCAGGCACTATCATACCGCAGTCCTCCGTAAAGCTGCCGTCTGCGCTGACGGCTATATAGGCTCTCACCGCAAAGCTCCTGCCGTCAACGCTTATCTCCGTCCTCTCGGGTCTGAAGGCGGGCAGAACGCCCCCTCCCTCTACGGTCGTATAGGGTATCAGCCTTATTCCTCTGCCGGAGATCACGTTACCGCACCGGGCCTGCGCCTCCCTTATCTCGGGAAAGTCATTAAAAAGCTCCCTGCTGCCGACTATCACACAGTCCCCCGAAAAAGGCTCGTGCAGACAGTTGCCCGTATCGCTTATCGCCTTAGCCGATACCGTTACCCCTCCCGAGCTTACGGTTACGGTGCATTTCTGCGGGCGTGCTCTGAAACTGCCCGTAAATCTGCCTATCAGCCTTATTGCACAGAAGCACACGAGGGTAAGGACTATAAGCGCGAGAGGAGATATTCCTACGTAGACCGAGCCGTTTCTTACCGCAAGCTCCTGCGGCGAGAAAAGCACGAGCACTGCGGTCATAAAGCCGCAGTATATAAAGCTAACCGTGAAGAGCATGAGAGAGGCTTTGACGTACCTTCGCAGTCCTCGGGGCGAAAACACGGCGGCGCATACCGCAAACGCCTGCACTATGCTTACGGCGGCAGAGACCGGGAACGGCATGGGCGGCAGCAGAGCCGTAAACGAGAACAGCCCGCCCAGAGCCGCTCCGAGCAGCATTCTCAGCCGCCCGACCTCAACGCCGAGCAGCTTTTTTACCGACAGCAGCATGACGAAATCTATTATCATATTTACGCAAAACAGCACGTCGGCATATACTACCGTATATAACACCACCCTTTAGCGGTCAGCTTTACTGCGGCTCTTTATAATTATTATATGCCTGCCGCAGCAAATGATCTGTCGAAATAACGTATCCGTGATAATATTCCTCGCAAAAGCAAGCGGGACTGACACTGTCCTTAAAGGCTTGTGTCAGTCCCGCTCAGATCTCTGCGTTTATGCTTTTATGTTCCAAGACCGAAGCTTACCGCAAGGGCTTCGTCCACTTTATACATATCGCTGCTGTTCAGAGTCCCCATTTTTTCCTTCAGTCTTCTTTTGTCTATCGTCCTTATCTGTTCAAGCAGTACCACCGAATCCCGTGAAAGACCGCTGTTGTCAGCGTACAGTCTTATATGAGTGGGCAGTCTTGCTTTTGAGCCGCGGCTGGTTATGGCTGCGGCGATAACGGTAGGACTGAATCTGTTTCCTACGTCATTCTGAATGATCAGAACGGGTCTTATCCCGCCCTGTTCCGAGCCCACCACGGGGCTCAGGTCTGCGTAGTAAATATCACCGCGCTTGATGTTCATGAGATTTTCACGCTCCGAAGCTTTATTTGCGGTCATACCGCCCGGCGGTGTGCCGATATGGATAGCTTGCCCCGAACAAGACGGGTTTAATCATTGCTTATCGTGTCAACACAATATTATTATATTCCCGTAAATATTTATGGTGAGCGTTTTATTTTTTACAGACCTCTTATGTAATTATTTCCCTCTTTGAAATCGGACAGGTATCATCTCAAAGCAATGATATATTATAATATATGCGCGGCAATATGTTTTAATTACTCTGCGATGAGATTTTATCCTCAAGTTCCTTCAGCCAATCCTCGGCTCCGCATTCAAGCACGAGCCTTTCTCCGCTTACGGGCTTTATTATATCAAGCTGTGAGCAGTGCAGGCATTGGCGCGGAAAAAACCTTCTGCTGCCCCCGTACATCTCGTCTCCCGCAAGCGGGTGACCCAAAGCTGACAGATGTGTCCTTATCTGATGAGTACGACCCGTTTCAAGGCTTAACGACAGCAGAGTATGCCCGAAGGCGATTTTTATAGCGGTATAGTGCGTTACGGCTCTCACTCCGCCCTCTCCGACCTCGCGCTGTATAGTATGTCCCGGCTTGAGCCGTATAGGCGCGTCTATAGTTCCGCTGCCCTCAAGTATCCCCTCGCAGAGCGCAGTATATTTCTTTTTTACGCTGCGGGAGAGAAACGTATGCGCGTATCCGCTTTTTGCGGCTATAACAAGCCCCGAGGTGTCTCTGTCAAGTCTGTTTACCGCGCGGAAGGTGCATTCTGCGCCGGTTTTCAGGTAATAATACATCACCGCATTCGCAAGCGTATCGCGCTGATGCTCATGCACGGGGTGTACCGGCATGAACGGCGGCTTGTTCACAACGAGCATAGTCTCGTCCTCATATATTATATCGAGCGGCAGCTCTACGGGCTCGATAAAGCTCTCGTCCGCAGGAAGAACAAGCTCTATCCTGTCGCCGCCCCTGAGTATATCTATGCTCCTCACAAGAGAGCCGTTCACGGTCATGCCGTTTTCGGTGCGCTTAAGCCTTGCGAGCAGCCGCGCTGAAACACTGCAGTGCCTTCGCAGAAAGCTTTTTACGCTTATCCCGTCAAGCTCGGGCGGAACGACAAAGCACGGCATTTATATTTCCCCCCGATCAAGCTCTGCAAGCTCGATAAGCCTTTCTATTCGGTAGTCGCACAGCTCATGCGGCATTTTGACCCGTCCCTTCGGATCGTACAGACAGGTATCGAGCCCTGCGTTCCTGCCGCCCTTCATATCGGAAGTAAGGGAATCCCCTACCACGAGTATCCTCGACTTATCCTTTTCGCTTATCTCATCGAGCACTATATCAAAAAACGCCTTATCGGGCTTCTGCACCCCCAAAGCATCGGAGATAAAGCTGCCCTTTACGTAATCGCCAAGCCCCGCAATACCGAAGCGGCTCTCCTGAACGGGCTTGAGTCCGTTGGTGATCAAATAAATATCATAGATATCCTTAAGTACCCCTAACGCCTCTCTTGCACCGTCTATATAGATCGCGTTCTGTCCTAAATAGTGAACGTACGAATCCGCAAGCAGAACGCTGTTTTTTTCAAGGTCCTTCATTTCGGAAAAACAGCTCTCTATCATTTCTCTGAAGCGTCTTACCCTCAGCTCAGCGCGGGTGATCTCACCCACCTCGAATTTTCTCCACAGGGCGGCGTTTATCCTGCTGAACTCCGCGCATATCCCGTCATCAAAATCAAAGCCGTTCTCCGTCATAGCCGAGCGCAGCGCGCAGTATTCGCACCGCGGAAAATCAAATATCGTATCGTCGGCGTCCATTAGCAATACACTGTATTTCATCACTTCATCTCCTTGTTCGTCATATCCGTATTATACATCATCTCCCCTTCATTTTCAACCGGCGGCGGCACAGAGCCTGTGCTCCCGGCACAGAGCCTGTGCTCCCGGCGCAGAGCCTGCGCTCCCTATTTCACGGCGCGGCTTTCTTGTGTATCATTACTTCATGAACGCGTCCATGCTTCATAGTCGTATTCGCAGGTCGGAAATATTTTTTATCATTCAAGTAGAGCTCAGGATCTGGTACGTAATTCAGCAGGCACGGAAAGTAAGAAAGAATGAAGAACTTAATGCTTATAAACAAGCAGCCGGAAAGCGCGGCTCCTGCCGCGCGGCGGCGGGGATAGTACCATACGCCGCTAAAGCGGCGCCGTGCCGGAAACCGCGGGCATGAAGTGACGACCAAAGAGAAAGCCGCGCCGCGAACACGGCTCCGGCGGCTCGCCGGCGCGAATCGGCTCCGGCGGCTTGCCGGCGCGAATCGGCTCCGGCAGCTTGCCGGTGCTTGACAGGAGGGAGGGAGTAGGGGTAAACTGTATATTAAGAAGGTACGGGTGATGATATGGAAGAGAAGGAAAGATCAGAGCTGTGCGGGGCTGTAGAAGAAATAGTATTCAGAAACGATAAGAACGGATATACTGTGCTGACAATGCTGTGTGACGGAGTGAACGCAACGGCAGTAGGCAATATGTCCGACGTACACGTAGGTGACGAGCTGAAGCTTGTGGGAGCGTGGAAGACCCACGCAAGCTACGGTGAGCAGTTCTCGTTTGAATATTATGAGCAGTATATGCCTACTACCGCCGACAGCATATTGAAATACCTGTCGTCAGGGGCGGTAAAGGGAATAGGCAGAGCTACCGCCAAAAGACTTGTGGAGGCGTTCGGAGAGAATACCCTTGAGGTCATGCAGAACGATCCACAAAGACTTGAACAGATAAAGGGCATATCAAAGGATAAGGCGGCGGCTATCTCTGATGAGATAAAAAAGACCTTCGGTATGAGAGAGGTAATGATATACCTTGAGAGATTTCATATATCACCGCAGGAGGCGGTAAAAATATGGAAGAGCTGCGGCACGGGAGCGATAGAGCTTATCGAGAATAACCCCTATATGCTTTGCGACGGCAATATCGGCGTTTCGTTCGACAGGGCTGACCATATCGCCGCGATGCTCAAGCGCCCCGGGGACGATCCGTTCAGAATAAGGGCGGGTATCTTACATATAATCAAATATAACGCAAGAAACGGTCATACCTGCCTGCCTGATGACAAGGTGACAGAGGTGACCGCAAAATTTCTCAGACTTGATGAGGCGCTTATAAAAGAAAAGCTCTCCGAAATGCTTATGGACGGCAGTCTTGTAAAGGACGTCATAGAGGAAAGGGACTTCGTTTTTCTGCCGTCGCTCTACAGAAGCGAGACCTTTGCCGCCGACAGACTTGAGCTTATGCTGCAGTTCCCGCCCGACAGGATAACGGGCGTAGAGCTTGCGCTTGAGCTGTTTGAAAAGCAGCAGGGCATAGAATACGCCCGTTTGCAAAAAAAGGCGATAATAGAAGCCCTTTCGGGCGGACTGCTCATACTTACGGGCGGACCCGGTACGGGCAAGACTACGACGCTTAACGCGATAATCGAGCTTTACAGACAGAGCGGTCTTAAGGTAGCTCTTGCCGCGCCTACGGGCAGAGCAGCGCAGAGAATGTCGGAGGTCACGGGCTGCGAGGCAAAGACCCTTCACAGGCTGCTTGAGGTGGAATGGGACAGGAACGATTCCCCGCAGTTCAAAAGGAACGAGAGAAATCTTCTTGACTGCGACGCGCTGATAATAGACGAGCTCTCTATGGTGGATTCCTCTCTGTTCGAGGGCGTTATGAAGGCGCTGCCCATCGGTTGCAGGCTCATTATGGTGGGCGACAGCGACCAGCTCCCGTCAGTCGGTCCGGGCAACGTTCTGGGCGACCTTGTCGCATCGGGCAAGATACCCGTCGTGCAGCTCACCGAGATATTCAGACAATCCATGAAGAGCCTTATTATCACCAATGCGCACAGGATAGTTCACGGGGAAATGCCCGTCTTAAACCGAACGGATAACGACTTTTTCTTCATTCCGAACGACAACAGGGACGAGATCGCGGAAATAATAACGGGACTGTGCTCCAAAAGGCTGCCCGCTGCCTACGGATACTCTCCTTTTGAGGATATTCAGGTGCTTTGCCCCGGCCGTAAGGGCGAGCTCGGTGTCATAGAGATGAACAAAAGGCTTCAGCAGGTGCTCAACCCGCCGCGGACTAAGGCTGAGGAGCTTTCCGTACCGCAGTATACCCTCAGAGTGGGCGACAAGGTCATGCAGACAAGAAATAACTATGACCTTCTTTGGACAAGAGACAACGGAACCGAAGGCTCGGGTGTGTTCAACGGCGATATAGGCACCGTTGCAGGCGTAAATAAATCTATGAAAACCGCGACAGTCCGCTTTGACGACAGACTTGCCGAATATGATGAAGAGTCACTTCTTCAGCTTGAGCTTGCTTATGCGACTACAGTACATAAGAGTCAGGGCAACGAATTCAACGCCGTTATTATGCCAATGTACTACGGTCCCCCGCAGCTTTATTACAGGAATCTTTTATATACGGCGGTAACAAGGGCAAAGAAGCTGCTTATTCTTGTAGGCAGCGTTTCGGTAGTAAAGACCATGGTGGATAATAACAAAAAGACACTCAGATATTCGGGACTGCGCGCCTTTCTTGAAAGGAGATAGCTCTTATGAGGTTATTGTCTTTGCTTTTTCCTGACAGATGCCCTTACTGCGGTCAGATCATAAGCGGCAAAGCCTTTGAATGCGAGGTCTGCCGCAGTGAGATAATATCCCTGCGCCTCGAGATGACGATCCCCTCGGGCAACAGATGCATAGCGCCGTTCAGCTATGAGGGCAAGGTAAGGAACGCTATATTGGAGTATAAATTCTCTTCGATAAAATTCAACGCAGAGAGCCTTGCGCGGCGGCTGGCAGAGGTGCTGTCGGATATTGCGCAGGATACGGATATAGTGTGCTGGGTGCCTGTTTCAAAAAAGCGCAGGCGCGAGAGGGGCTTCGACCAATCCGAGCTGCTTGCGGTAAAAACCGCGCGTCTGCTCGGTATCAACTGCGCCTGTCTGTTGAAAAAAATAAAGAACAACGAAACTCAGCATCGTCTTGACAAGGAACAAAGAGCGGCAAACGTAAAGAACGTATATGCCGCCGCAAAGCCTGAGCTTATAAAGGATAAAAGAATACTCCTTGTTGACGATATATGCACTACGGGCAATACTCTTGCGGAGTGCTGCCGCGTTCTGTATTCGGCGGGAGCGCGCTCCGTGCTGTGCGCCGCTGCGGCGATCACGCCGACGCCCGACAAAAAGCGTAATGACAATGATGATATTATATAAAGAACGGCAGCCGCAGTCAGGCTATTTCAGCTTGCTGCGGCTGCCGTTTTATTATCTTCTGCTTATATCGACGTAATCTACTCTGTCATGGACGTTCTTGTAGGCGGGACGGATTATCTTGCCCGAGTTCACAAGCTCTTCCATGCGGTGAGCCGACCAGCCGGCTATTCTTGCAATGGCGAATATGGGTGTAAACAGCTTTTCGGGAAGGTCGAGCATACTGTAAACGAAGCCGCTGTAGAAATCCACGTTGGCGCTGACGCCCTTGTATATCCTGCGCTCGGAGGCTATGACCTCGGGCGCAAGCTTTTCTACCATTGAATACAGACGAAACTCGTCCATTCTGCCCTTTTCCTCGGAGAGCTTTTCTACAAAGCCCTTGAAAACTCTTGCCCTCGGATCCGATATAGAATATACCGCGTGACCCATGCCGTAGATAAGCCCCGCCCTGTCAAACGCTTCGCCGTGCAGGAGCTTTCTGAGATAAGCTCTTACCTCGTCCTCATCGGTATAGTCCGAAACACTGTTCTTCATATCCTCGAACATCTTTACCACCTTGATATTGGCGCCGCCGTGCTTAGGTCCCTTAAGAGAGCCCAGCGCCGCGGCTATGGCGGAGTAGGTATCCGTGCCTGATGAGGTGACAACGTGGGTAGTGAATGACGAGTTGTTTCCTCCGCCGTGCTCTGCGTGCAGAACGAGAGACATATCAAGAAGCTTTGCCTCGAGCCGTGTGTATTTTGAATCGGGGCGGAGCATATGAAGAATATTCTCTGCGGTTGAGAGCTCCGCTTTGGGCGGGTGGATTATAAGGCTCTGATTGCGGCGGTAGTGGTTATACGCCTGATAGCTGTACACCGAAATAACGGGAAAGACCGAGATGAGCTGAAGGCACTGTCTCAGAACGTTAGGCAGAGAGGTATCGTCAGCCTTGGGGTCGTAGGAATACAGTGTGAGAACGCTTCTTGCAAGCGCGTTCATCATGTCGCTGCTCGGCGCCTTGAGTATAACGTCACGGGTAAAATAATGAGGCAGGTTGCGGTACTGCGCTATCAGTCTGTTTATCTGCTCAAACTGCTCCTTATCCGGCAGGTGTCCGAACATAAGAAGATAGACTACCTCTTCAAAGCCGAAGCGGTCGTCGTTGATAAAGCCCTTTACTATATCCTCAACGTCGATACCGCGGTAATACAGCTTTCCGTCACAGGGACGGGTCTCTCCGTTGACGACAGTGCTTGAGCATATCTCGGATATTTCCGTAAGACCCGCAAGCACGCCCTTTCCGTTTATATCGCGCAGTCCGCGCTTTACGTCGAATTTAGTATAAAGATTTTTGTCGATAACTCCCTCGGCCATGCACAGCTTGCTCAGGCTCTCAAGCTCGGGGGTAATATCGTATAAACCGTCTCTTGACAATTTTATCATCTCCGTTTTTTGGTATAGTAGATCTGACTGAAATTTTACAATTATTGGAAGAAGTAATATTATTATACAACAAAGCGGTCTTAAAAGTAAATACCGTATCCGGTTTCAATTTTGTAAAGGTTGTTTTAAGCCACATAGAATTCCGTTTTCAATTCAGCGCGCAGCCCTGTATCACGTCCCGCGTCTTCAGCTCATGACTGAGCGAATTAAGAACGTGTCTTTTATCTCCGCTCCACAGCGGCGCTATAAGCAGTCTTTTATCGCCGTCGCCCGTCAGGCGGTGTATGACCATATCGGGCGGCAGGACGGCTATCATATCGCACAGAACAGATATATACTCCTGCTCGGTAAGCGTTTCAAATTCTCCGTTTTTATACATTCGGGCAAGCTCCGTTCCCTCAAGAACGTGCAGAAGCTGAAGCTTTATTCCGTCAGCGCCCGAGCTTCCCGCAAAGGCTGCCGTATTTATCATATCGCTGCGGCTCTCGTAAGGCAATCCTGCTATAGTATGCACTATTACCTGCGCTCCTATGCTCTTAAGCTCCTTTACGGCGCGTTCAAAGCATTCAAGATCATAGCCCCTGTTTATGAGCCGGGCGGTTTTTTCGTTTGAGGTCTGCAAACCAAGCTCTACCCACAGCGGCTTTATTTTTCTCAGACGGCACAGCAGCTCAAGCTTTTCGGGCTCAAGGCAGTCGGGTCTTGTGGCTATTGACAGCACGTCTATATCGTCGCGCATAACGACGGGCATAAACAGCCGTTCAAGATACCCGACAGGGGCGTAGGTGTTTGTAAACGCCTGAAAATATGCGATATATCCGCCGCTTTCTTCGCTGTGCTTTGCGCCGACCCTCTGCTTTGCCTGCGCTATCTGTTCGCCGGGCGGCAAAGCTCTGTCGGGTGTGAATTCTCCCGAGCCGCCCGCGCTGCAGAAGATACACCCGCCCGAAGAGATCCTTCCGTCTCTGTTCGGGCAGCTCATACCCCCGTCAAGAGAAAGCTTATACAGCTTTTTGCCGAAGGTGCGTTTAAGATAGCAGTCGAGCGAATAGTATCGTCTGCCGTTCCATTGCTTTATCTGCTGTTTCTTATCCATAGCTTTTCCCTTTGTAAAAACAAAGGAGGAAACCTAAAGTTCCCTCCTTGCCGATAGCCTTGTCAGGTTTTCTTATTCCTCGGGGGCAAAGTTCTCTTTGCCTACTCCGCACAAAGGACAGGTCCAATCCTCGGGGATGTCCTCAAAGGGTGTATTCTCTGCGATGCCGTGATCGGGATCACCGTCATAGGGATTGTAAACGTAACCGCATATCTGACATACATAGTTCATAGCCGCAGCCTCCTTATTTTTAATTGTTACTATTATACATTATTGTCTCCCGCTTGTCAATTATTTTTCAGTTTCCGGATCTGCCGGACTGACAGGATCATATATGCGCTGAAGCTTTACCATACTGCAAAAGGA
>CACWNZ010000026.1 GCA_902762335.1 uncultured Ruminococcus sp.
TGATTCTTTATTATGCCTATCACCTCGTAGCTGTCGCTGCGGGGAATATCAAACGCCGTTCTGGGCAGGGGCGCGTTATTTACCGAGCGCATGGGATCTATGCCCGATGCAGGCGGAACGAACTCCTTTGGAGGCGGGAGCTGAAGCTCGTTATAGGCTACGCCGTCCTTGAACACGCCGCTTATCTTTACCGTCTCAAGATCGTCAAGAACAACGAGATCCGCCTTGTAGCCGCAAGCCACGGCGCCCGTATGCTTCAGTCCGTAGATCCTTGCGGCGTTGATAGTCGCCATCTGATAAGCGCTGAGAACGGGCAGACCGAGTGCCACCGCTTTTCTTATATTATGGCTTATGGTGCCTTCCTTTCTGATATCCGCAAGGTGCTTGTCGTCCGTACAGAAGGCAAGGTACGAGGTATCTATGCCGTTTTTCACTATGCCCGAGATTATCGTATCGAGATTCTTGGATGCCGAGCCCTCTCTGACGAGCACAGCTATGCCGCAGCGAAGCTTCTCTATTGCTTCCTCGTAGGTAGTGCTCTCGTGGTCGGTAGCAATGCCCGCGCAGGCGTATGCGTTAAGGCTCTTGCCCGTCAGCGACGGCGCATGACCGTCTATAACCATATCCTCAAACGCCTCAAGCTTATCTATTACCGCAGTGTCGTTGTTCAGCACGCCTACCGTGTTCATCATCTCGCCAAGACCGAGAACGCACTCCTCGTCCTTGAATTTTGCAAGCTCGTCAGCCTCAAGCACTGCGCCCGCGTGCTCAAACGGTGTACACGGAACGCACGACGGCAGCATAACGTAATAATTTACGGGAGTTCTGCCCGCCGCATCTATAATATCCGCAAGAGCGGGCGCGCCGCCTACGTTGACTATCTCGTGCGGGTCGGTGATTATAGTTGCCGTACCGTGTCTGAGCTCCTCCATAGAATAGACGAGGGGAGTCACCATAGACGACTCTACGTGAACGTGGGCATTGACAAAGGCAGGCACAATGAATTTTCCGCTGACGTCTATCTCTCTCTTGCCCGAATAGCTGCCCGTTCCTATGATATAGCCCTTTGCTATGGCTACGTCCTCATGAAGCAGCTCTCCCGTAAACACGTTGAGCACTGTGCCGTTTTTAAGCACAAGATCGGGCATGGTCCTTTCCTGCGCGGCGTTGATGAGCTTCTTTATTTTCATCTGTCAAACCCTCCCTGATATCCGTATATTTTCCCTATTATATTCATTATACACTCATTCTCCGCTCATATCAAGCCAAAACGACAAATGACGAAAGTAATATTTTTCCAAAGTTTACGCTTTTTGCGTCTGTAACGCTAAGGTAACTCCGTTTTTCGTCACACCGTTCCGTCATAAAGAGAGAACAAAAGGTGTTGTGTGTTTCAATGTGTGGCGTGTTTTTTGCTATACACTGACCTCACCTTAACTTATCTTTATTTACCTTGCCTTACCTCTTACGCCCGTTCACAAATTTTCAGTGTCGCAAGCACGATATGCAATTCAGCAGGCACGGAAACTATGATAGAATGAAAAATTCAAAGCCCGTGAAGAAACAGCCGGAAAGCAGCCCCACGGGCTGCGGCGGCGGGAATAGCACCATGCGTCTAAAGGCGCCGTGCCGGATGCCGCGGGAATGAACTGATGACCCAAAAGAAAGCCGCGCCGCGAATCGGCACCGGCGGCTCGCCGGACGGCGGTTGACATTGTTGAGAGGGTGTATTATAATCAAGGTATGGTTAGATAATATAATGGGAAAGGATCCCGATTTTATGAAGACAGGAGTAAAAAAATGGAATTCAACAGAAAAAACATGGTAAGGATATTCCTGCTGTCCGCCTGCATAATCCTGTTCTATCTCAGCTTCAAGCACATGGATATCGTGTTTTCGTTTATCCGCTGGCTGATAGGGGTGTTCACGCCGTTCATAATAGCGGGCGTAGTCATCTTTATACTTAACGTTCCGCTTAAAGCGATAGAGCGGCATTTGTTCCGACCAAAGGACGGCAACGTAAGCAAGCTTAAGGAAAAGCTGCGCAGACCCGTGGCAATAGTTCTGTCTATCAGTCTGTTCATAGCGATAATCGCAGTATTTCTTGTCATCATCATACCCGAGATCGCAAAAAGCCTTCAGGCTATCGCCGAGAAGATACCCGATACCATAAGCCGTATTCAGGAATGGGTAAAGGAAATGAGCAAAAGAGAGGACTTTATCGGACAGGTAGCCTCGCAGGTAAATATCGATTGGGATACCCTGCAGAATACGCTGATAAACTTCCTGCAGAACAACAGCGCAACTCTCGTAAGCTCGGCATGGACCGTGATCACTACGCTTATCAACGCGGCGGTCAATACCTTCCTCGGCATCGTGCTTGCGGTGTATATCCTCACCAAAAAAGAGAAGATCGCCTCTGACGTGAAGAAGCTCATCTACTCGATCATACCCACCAAAAAGGCGGATTTCGTATGTGAGGTAGGCAGGCTGACAAACCAATCCTTCTACAACAGCATTACGGGGCAGATGATAGAATGTCTTATAATAGGCTCGCTGACCTCCCTGGGCATGACTATATTCAATTTCCCGTACGCAGCACTCGGCGGAGTAGTAGTTGCGCTGATGTCGTGGATACCCATGTTCGGCATATTCATAGGCTCGGCGGTAGTCGCCGTTCTGCTGCTTGCCACCGCCGACCCGATGCAGGCTCTGTGGTTCATAATATACATGGTGATCCTTCAGCAGATAGAAGGAAATCTGATCTTCCCGAGAGTGGTAGGCTCAAGGATAGGTCTGCCGCCTATAATAATGATCTCCGCGATCATACTCTTCAGCGCCTTCTTCGGGATAATAGGTCTTCTCGTCAGCGGACCCGTGACCTTCGTTATCTATACCTTCATAAGACGTTTCGTGTATCATCGCATAGAGGCAAAGAAGATACCCCATTACAAGTACGACCCGTGCTACGATTCCCCCGAGCGGGATATGGAGCTTGAACGGGAGCTTGAGGGCTATCCCCCCAAGACCCCTGACGATGAAGCTCCTGCCGATGACGATACGGATCAGAGCCCCGCAGACGAAAAATCAGCCGAAAAGCCCGCGCCTGAGGCTAAGCCCGCCGGCGGACAAAGCAATAAAAAACGCAGATAAGTACAAGCTGCCGCATTATTGTGCGGCAGCTTGACATTTTTTTACGGAATAGTAAAATAAGCTATTGTAATTCTGCGTATCCGTATGGTAAAATAAAAATCGGATAAATGCAATCATTTACGGGGGGATAGGGTTGCGGATAATAAAAAAAATGATAAGCATCATCGCTGCTGCGGCAGCTTTGACTGGAGGTAATCTGATGACGAACGCAGTAAAGGACGACAAACCAACGACAGCAACGGCTCCGACAGCGGAGTACGTTCATGAGCTCGACGCGCAGGCATACTCGGGCACTGACCTCGGAGCTGCCTATACAAAAAAAGCGACGACCTTCAAGGTATGGGCTCCTACAGCCTCGGGAGTTGCCGTAAAGCTCTATAAAACGGGCAGCTCTGAAGAAAAGGGCGCGCAGGATATTTCCACCACGGCAATGACCAAGGGCGAAAACGGAGTATGGAGCGCGACCCTTGAGGGCGACAAGAAAAATCTTTACTACACCTATCTCGTTACTATAAACGGTGTAACAAGAGAGACAGCCGACGTATATGCCAAGGCGGCGGGCGTAAACGGCAACCGCAGCATGGTGGTGGATCTTCCGTCCACCGACCCGGAGGGCTGGAGCAAGGACAGTCACATCCTTTACGACGACCCGACAGATGCCGTTGTATGGGAGGTACACGTCAAGGACTTTTCCCACAGCGAGGTATCGGGAGTTTCGATGAAATACAGGGGCAAATACCTTGCCTTTACCGAAAACGGCACCACCCTTGCCGACAAGGGCGAATACTCCACCTGTATAGACTATCTCAAGAAATTAGGCGTGACCCACGTTCAGCTTCTGCCCGTATACGACTACGCTACCGTAGACGAGTCGGATACGGAATCGGACGAATTCAATTGGGGCTACGACCCGAAGAATTACAACGTACCCGAGGGCTCGTATTCGACAGACCCCTTTGACGGCAACGTAAGGATAACCGAGTTCAAGCAGATGATAATGGCTCTTCATAAGGCGGGCATAGGCGTAATAATGGACGTCGTGTTCAATCATACCTTCACTGCTGAGGGCGGCTGGTTTGAGCTTACCGTGCCGGGTTACTACTACAGAATGAAGTCTGACGGCAGCTTCAGCGACGGCTCGGGCTGCGGCAACGAGACGGCAAGCGATCACCTCATGTACAGAAAATACATGATAGATTCAATCCTCTATTGGACCAACGAGTACCATATAGACGGCTTCCGCTTTGACCTTATGGGCGTTCATGACGTCGATACGATGAACGAGATAAGAAAGGCTCTCGATACCCGCGTAAACAACGGCAAAAAGATAATACTCTACGGCGAGCCGTGGACGGGCGGAGATATAAGCACAAAGGCGGTAACGGCGGACAAGAGCAATATCCAAAAGCTTGACAACAGAGTAGGCGCCTTCAACGACGAATTCAGAGACGCTGTAAAGGGTCACGTTTTCAACGCCCTTGAAACAGGCTTCGTGCAGGAGGGCAGCTTCGCAGGCTCTCTTATGGCAGGCATAAAGGGAACGACCTCGGCAGGGGTAAATCAGCCCTCGCAGGTAGTGTCCTACGTTTCGGCGCATGATAATTTCACGCTCTACGATAAGCTGGTGCTCTCCGTAAAGAACGACATGAGCTATCACGAGAGAGACGAGAGCTTAGTAGAAATGAACAAGCTTGCCGCTGCTCTGGTGCTGACCTCACAGGGCATAAGCTTTATGCAGGCGGGTGAGGAATTTGCCCGCACAAAGGACGGCGACGAGAACAGCTTTATCTCGCCCGCAAGTCTTAACGAGCTTGATTGGCAGCACGTTTCGGAATACTCCGATCTCGTTTCGTACTATCAGGGTCTTATCGAGATAAGAAAGCACTTCAAGCCCTTCAGAGATCCCACCACTAAAACGGGCTCTCTAATGAACTTGAGAGATGCGGGCGACAAGGTCGTAGCCTATACCGTTGAGAATGCGCTGACAAAGGGCAAGGAATGGTCGCAGGCGGCGCTTATCTTCAACGGCTCGCAGGAAGAAAAGACGATAACTCTCACCGCGCCCGAGGGCGGAAAGCTCCCTTCGGAATGGGTCGTAGTCGTCAATAAAACAGAGGCGGGTCTTAACTCCCTCGGAACGATAAAGGGCAATACGGTGACGATACCGCCGTGCAGCGCAATGATGCTTGCAGATAAAGAAAGCTTCGACAAGCTTCAGCTCAGCTCCGACAGCTGTATCGTCCGCACGGAATACAGGGACAGCGACACCGACGAGCTTATCGGCTCAAGGACCTGCAAGGGCAGCGCAGGCAGCATCTACACCACCTCGGAAAACAAGGCGCTCAGCACCGGGTACGACCTTGAGCGCACGGAGGGCAGCATAAAGGGTACCTTTACAAAGGAGCCCAAAACAGTGACCTACTACTATAAAAAATTCGACGGGAAAATAGTTGACGTCAAAGTAAACTATCTGAAGAAAAAGAGCGAGGCTCTCGGCGGCGGCTCAATGGAGGTCGCGGAGAGCTACACACAAAAGGTGCGTGAGGGTGACGATTACACTGCAATGATACGCACCGTCGATGGAATGGAGATCGATCTTTCAGCCTTTCCCGCCGCAGCCTCGGGAACGGCAGGCAGCGAGGATATTACGGTAGACTTCTTCTACAAGGACACCGAACCCTGCGATCTCGTGCTTCACTATTTCAATTCCGAGGGCTGGAAAAGGGTTGCCGCCTACGTCTATAAAAAAGAGGACGGCGAGCTGACCGAATTCACCTCATCTGACGGAGATATTATGAAGACCGACAGCGAGCTTGGCGAGGGCTGGTATACAATTACGATAGAGAAAGCAGGCAATGACGAAAACGTATATGCCGTATTCTCAGATGCAGAGGGCAATAATGATAAGAGCTTCGGCTCTTCGGGCTGCAAAGTCAGAAGAGAGGCATGGATAAAGGACGGCAAGGTAACGAACACGGGCGCACTGAATATTATCTGCCTCGGCGACGACGGCGCCGTTCTTGAAAGCGAGGTCGTATACGGCAAGGTCGGCGACACGTACGCCCTTGAGGACAAGGACTATGACGGGCTCGAGCTCAGTGCCTTCACCGCAAATACCGAGGGCAGCTTTACCGATGTACCCGTTTACGTCATATATAAATACTCCAAGCCCGTACCGCTCGACAACGATAAAAAGATACTGCCCGTAATATTCGCAGTTACCGCAGGCGCCGCTCTTCTTGCCGCCGCAGGACTTTTCATAGGCTACCGCCGCAGAAAAAAGCATCAGATCCAATGAGCTTTATAAGCTCCGCGCATACAAAACAGCCCCCCGTTTCATCAGGGAGGCTGTTTTATTATTTTCATAAACGACTGACGAACAATGCTCTTATAGCGTTGAGGACACAGAGGACCATCACGCCGACGTCTGCGAAGATAGCTGTCCACATATTCGCAAAGCCCAATGCGCCAAGCACAAGGCAGAGCAGCTTGACTCCCAATGAGAACCAGATGTTCTGCTTTACTATAGCCATGCATTTTTGGGCTATACCTACCGCCCTTGTTATTTTTCTCGGGTCATCGTCCATAAGGACAACGTCTGCCGCTTCTATAGCGGCATCTGAGCCGAGAGCGCCCATTGCTATGCCTACGTCAGCCCTTGTTATCACGGGGGCATCGTTTATGCCGTCTCCAGCAAAGGCTACAAGCTCGGACGGCTTGCGGGCTTCTATCAGCGCCTCGAGCTTTTCCACCTTATCCTGAGGCAGAAGCTCGCTGTATACCTCGTCTATTCCGAGCTTTACCGCTACGCTTGACGCTACCCTTTTGCTGTCGCCCGTAAGCATGACGGTCTTTTTTATTCCCGATGCCTTAAGACTTCTTACAGCCTCTTCTGCGCCGTCCTTTATAACGTCGGATATCTCTATATGCCCAAGATAGACTCCATCCGACGCAACATGAATGACAGTTCCCGTATGATCGTGGGGACACTGAGTCACCTCAGAGCCTACCGACATCATCAGCTTTTCGCTGCCTACGGCTGCTGCCGAGCCGTTTACAAGGGCGGTTATTCCCTGCCCCGATATTTCTTTTACATCGCTTATCTCACAGCCGTCTGCTTCATCCGGGTATGCTGCGCGCAGAGATGCCGCTATCGGGTGGGTGGAGTATCTCTCAACGTGAGCCGCAAGATGAAGCAGGGTATTCTCGTCTGCTTTTTCGGGGTGTACCGCCGTTACCTCAAACACGCCCTTTGTCAGAGTTCCCGTCTTGTCGAAAACCACCGTTTTTGTCTTTGACAGCGCCTCTATGCAGTTTGAGCCCTTAACGAGCACGCCCGCGCGGCTCGCACCGCCTATTCCCGCAAAGAAGCTCAGGGGTATGCTTATTACGAGAGCGCAGGGACAGCTTATTACAAGAAACGTCAGCGCTCTGTATATCCATACCGTCCACCTCGGGTCGCCGCCCGTCATCATAAATATCAGCGGCGGCAGAACTGCAAGCACTACTGCGGCAATCACCACCACAGGGGTGTATATCCTTGCAAATTTTGAGATGAAATTCTCCGAGCGGGACTTTCTTGAGCTTGCATTCTCTACGAGCTCAAGTATCTTTGAAACAGTCGATTCCCCGAATTCCTTTGTTGTCCTTATTCTCAGCACGCCGCTGAGATTCACACACCCGCTTATAACCTCGTCGCCCGTCATAACGTCCTTAGGCAGACTTTCGCCCGTAAGAGCGCCGGTGTTCACGGCTGACTCACCCTCAACGATAACTCCGTCTATCGGTATCTTCTCACCGGGCTTCACCACGATGACCGTACCGACCTCTACCTCATCGGGATCAGTCTCAACAAGCTCGCCGTCCTTTTCAATGTTGGCGTGATCGGGGCGGATATCCATGAGCTCGGTGATATTCTTCCTGCTCTTGCCTACCGCATAGCTCTGGAACCATTCGCCTATCTGATAGAACAGCATGACGGCTACCGCCTCTACAAAATCGCCGTCGCCCATGAGCCCGACTATCATTGCACCCACTGTCGCAAGCGTCATAAGAAAGCACTCGTCAAAGGGCTGAAAATGAATTATCCCCTTGCCCGCCTTTATCAGTATATCATAGCCGACGATAAAATACGGGATCAGGAACAGCAGCAGCTTCCATACGCCATCAACGGGCACGAAGATAAAGCCGATCATCAGCACCGAGGCTAAAATTATCCTTATCAGGTTTTTCTTTTGCTTCCTGTTCATATCATCACATCATTTCAGAAAGATCTCGCAGTCGCTTTCTACCCTTTTACAGTTTTTCAGCACCCTGCCCATTACCTCAGCGGGGTCTGCGCCCTCCTCGAATTCCACCGTCATTTTAAGCAGCATGAAATTCACTGCGGCGTCCTTTACACCTTCGGTCTTTTTTGCGGCAGTCTCCATTTTGTTGGCGCAGTTTGCGCAGTCAACGTCTATCTTGTAGGTCTTTTTCATAAAAACAGCCTCCTTTTTATTTCGATTAAATGATTGTTTAATCGTTGAATATATTATACTCCCTGTTCTCCGAAATGTCAATAGCTTCTCCTGTCATTTTTCAAAAAAACAGAGCACCTCAGGGGTCTTGTCCTGCGGTGCTCTGAAATATGCGGTCATTCTGTAATGAAGATAAGATCAAAGGTAATGAAGTTGCCCTCGCCCGTGAACTGAGAAGCGCCGAGCATGAATTCGTCAAGACCGTCAACAGAGGGCGTAAAGCTGCCCTTTATCGTCACCCAATCGGTAGCGCGGCCGTCGGGCATCTTGTAGGCTGCAAGCTCCTTTGCAACACGGCTGTTGGAGTCCTTAAGATAGAAGCAGATCTTTGAAGAAGCCGACTTCGCCTTGAAGCGGATTATATACTCGTAGGTCTTTTTCTTCTTGAGCGGCTTGTCGAGGGACAGAGTAGCATATCTGCCCGACTTCCACTCGCCCTGCTTTACGTAAAGCAGAGGTCTGCCGTCTACGGTCACCTGCTCCCAGAACGACGGGTCATAGCCGAAGCGCAGGATATTTGCGGAGAACTGCAGCGGGTTTGCTGCGGGAACACTTATCTTATCGGGCGCCTTCTTTGCAACAAGACCGAGAGCGTGATCTACAGCCTTGCCGAAGGGCATTGTCCTTATAGCATTATAGAAGGCATCTCTGTAGGGTGAGATGTAATTTTTGCCGTTCTTGGTCATGCCGTTGCCGCCGAGCCATGCATACTCGCCCTTTTTAAGCACGGTATAATCAGATGCGGGAATGCTCTCAAGGTATCTTCTGCCCTTTTCGTTGTTTACTATGATGCACGAAACGCCGTATTTCGAGTCGATGTCGGGGTCGTGCTTATGAATGCCCCAATAGTCGCCTATCGTCAGGTCACCGTAACGCTTTGCCGCCTGGAACTTGCAGTTCTGGCAGTGGTGCGAGCACATCGTATGGTTGTGGAATACTCTCTGATAGTCGTCCTCGCGTCCGCCGTGTCTTACGTTGGGCTTGCCCTCGTTATCGGTGGCGTTTACGATAAGACAGCTCCATTTGTTGTCCTCGTCCTTATATCTGAAGGTATATTTTGATAGTCCGTCGGGGAAGGAATCCTTTATATACTTCTGGAAAAATTTAGCCGACGGAGCGTTTGCGCAGAGAAGATCTATAGTGAGAAGATTCT
>CACWNZ010000027.1 GCA_902762335.1 uncultured Ruminococcus sp.
TTATGAGCTTCGAGTTCTTTATTCTATCATAGTTCCCGTGCCTGCTGAACAGCGTATCCGATATGTCGTAAAATGAAGCTTTCTCACAGGCATGAAGCTGCATTTCTTAAGAAACCTACAATAATGGCGGTGCAATGCACCGCCGATCGCAAATATTCACTTTCAAAACTATAACTGACCACTAACCACTGATCACTGGTCACTATTCTCTTTGCTTTGCTTTTGCGCCTTTATCACCTTGAGCCTTGAGAATTCCTCGCGTTCCTTTTCCTCAAGTGAATCGGAAATAAACTTGACAGTCTCCTCAAATCTCGGTATCATTATGTTTTTCAGAGCGTTGGCGCGCTTCTGGGTCTTTTTTATCGCATCTGCAAGGCGGTAAACGCTGTTTTCTATCTCGGCTAAGTGAGCCGTAAGCCTTTTTACCTCGCGGAAGCAGACGTAAGCCTCGTCAAAGGCGGAGTTAGTCACCCCGAGACCGTAGAAAAGACTGTTTTCGCTGTCGCTCTCATCTATAGTGACGATCGGTATCTCAACGCCCATTACGCTTCTGTAGCTGAGCTGAAGGGTATCGTCCTCGGGCACCGATCTTGCGATGGCATCGATATAGCCCATGGTGATATTCGCCCGCTGCAGCGCAAGATAAGCCCTGCTGTAGGTTATATCTATCTTCGTCTGTATTTCAGCAGCCTTGTCAATAAGCGTCATCATTTCGCGTACGAGAATGTTGCGCTTTTTATCAAGAAGCTCATAGCCTGTTTTTGCAAGCATCAGGGACTTCTTGAAGGTCATAAGATTGCCCTTGGTAGGCACAGCCTGAACAGCCATGTAAATTCACCCCGCAGTCATCAGGCATCGTCGTCGGCAGAGCCGTCCGATGCGGCGTTGTCGGCAAAGGTACGGAAGCTGAGATTGTCCGAATCGCTGATATAATACTTGTCAAGAAGCGCATCGTCCACACGGTCAAGCTCTGTTCTCGGCAGTGTCGAGAGCAGTTTCCAGCCGAGGTCAAGGCTCTGTTCTATAGTTCTGTTCTCGTGGAAACCCTGATTTACGAAATACTGCTCAAACAGCTTGCCGAACTGCATATATTTCTTGTCAACGGGAGAAAGCTCCTCTTCGCCTATTACCGAGGCGAGCGAACGCGCGTCCTGCACCCTTGCATAAGAGGCGAAAAGCTGATTTGCAAGAGCCTGATGATCGGCTCTCGTGTAGCCCTCGCCTATGCCGTCCTTCATAAGACGGGAGAGAGAGGGGAGTACCGATACGGGCGGATAGAAGCCCGCGCCCTCAAGCTGTCTGTCCAGAACGATCTGACCCTCGGTGATATAGCCCGTAAGGTCGGGCACGGGGTGGGTTATGTCGTCGTTGGGCATTGTGAGTATGGGTATCTGAGTGACCGAGCCGCTGCTGCCCTTTATCATGCCCGCGCGCTCATAGAGAGAGGCGAGGTCTGAATAAAGATAGCCCGGAAAGCCCTTTCTGCCGGGTATCTCGCCCTTTGATGAGGAGAACTCACGCAGAGCCTCGGCATACGAGGTCATATCCGTCATTATGACGAGAACGTGCATATTGCATTCAAACGCAAGATACTCCGCAGCAGTTAGCGCGCAGCGGGGAGTGAGCGTTCTTTCGATTATCGGGTCGTTGGCAAGATTGAGGAACATAACGACCCTTGAGAGAACGCCGCTTTTTTCAAAGCTCCTGCGGAAATAATCGGCGACGTCGTTTTTAACGCCCATAGCGGCAAACACTATGCCGAATTTATTATCGCCGTCGCTGTCTGATATTTTTGCCTGTCTTACTATCTGCACGGCAAGCTCGTTGTGCTTCATGCCGGAGCCGGAGAAGATAGGCAGCTTCTGTCCTCTTATGAGGGTCATAAGGGTGTCTATGGTGGAGATGCCCGTATTTATATAGTTTCTCGGATAAACGCGGGAAACGGGGTTCATCGGGGTGCCGTTGACGTTTGCCCTTTTTACGGGGTATATCTCACCGAGCCCGTCGATAGGCGTGCCCGCGCCGCTGAACACACGACCCATTATTTCGGGAGAGAGAGGAAGCTCCATGGGTCTTGCCCTGAGTCTCGTTCTCGTATTGTCGAGGGAAATAGACTTCGTTCCCTCAAATACCTGCACGACGATGCGCTTTCCGTCTATCTGAACTATCCTTCCGTGACGGCAGGTTCCGTTATCCAGCCTGATGTCTACCATTTCCTCAAACGAGGCGTTTTCCACGTTATCAAGCATTATAAGAGAGCCGTTTATCTCCTTGACACCGACGTAATCTAAAACCATTCAATTCACATCCTTATTTCAGGCGGTAAGCTCTGCGAGCGCCTTGTCTATATCCGAGATGAGCGTATCGAAAAGCTCGGGCCTGCTGTTGGGTATATCGTACTTCATTTTTGCAAGGCGCTCAAAAAGACCGAGCTCGGTTATCCTTGAAATAGGTATAGCCGCCGCGATTATCTTTTTAGCCTTGTTATAAAGGTGGAGTATCGCCTTCATCATGAGCTTCTGCTTTTCAAGCGGAACGAAGGTGTCGTCCGCGTGAAAGGCGTTCTGCTGCAGAAAGCCTACTCTTATTGCCTTTGCCGTTTCGATGACGAGCTTCTGGTCGTCGGGCAGAACGTCCGAGCCGATGAGCTTTACTATCTCCATAAGCGAGCTTTCCTCGTGCAGGATCGCCGTTATCTTGTTTCTGTATTTTATGAAGTCGTCGCCGAGATTCTCTCTGAACCACGGGTCGAGATCGGTAAAGTATTCGCTGTAGCTGTTCATCCAGTTGATAGCGGGGTAATGCCTTGCGTATGCAAGCGCCTTGTCGAGAGCCCAGAAGCAGCGCGTAAAGCGCTTGGTGTTCTGTGTTACGGGCTCAGAAAAGTCCGAGCCCTGCGGCGATACAGCGCCGATTATCGTTACCGAGCCCTCTTTGCCGCACAGCGTATCTACTCGTCCCGCTCTATCATAGAACTCGGAAAGTCTTGAGGGCAGATATGCGGGGAAGCCCTCTTCTGCGGGCTGAGAGCCTCGGCCCAGCGGGAGGTGGAGTCCGCCATTATTGCAACGTGATAACCCATATCGCGGTAGTATTCGGCAAGGGTAAGTCCCGTATAGATAGATGCCTCACGGGCGGCAACGGGCATATTCGAGGTGTTTGCTATAAGCACCGTTCTGTCCGTCATGGGTCTGCCCGATTTCGGGTCGATAAGCTCCGAGAACTCGTCGAGCACCCGGCTCACCTCGTTCCCGCGCTCGCCGCAGCCGACGTATACTATAATATCTGCGTCGCACCATTTTGCAAGCTGGTGCTGGGTCATGGTCTTTCCCGTGCCGAAGCCTCCGGGTATAGCCGCCGTGCCGCCCTTTGAAATGGGGAACATGGTGTCTATGACCCTCTGACCCGTGATGAGCGGAACGGTAGCGGGCTGTCTTTCCTTGCAGGGGCGCGCGCTTCTTATGGGCCATTTCTGACACAGAGTAAGCTCGTGCAGCCCGCCCTTGTCGTCCTCTATAGTGACGATAGTGTCGTTAAGCCTGTATTTGCCGTCGGGAGCGGTCTTTACCACCTTGCCGCCCAGCAGCGGGGGTACGGTAAAGCGATGCTCTATTATCGGCGTTTCGGGGCAGGTCGCGTATATCATACCGCCCGAAAGCTCGTCGCCCTTTTTTACCCTGACGGTAACGTCCCACTGCTTTTCGGGGTCGAGAGGGGATACCGCTGCGCCTCTTGATATGAACGAGCCGCTCTGCTCCTCTATCGCCTTAAGGGGGCGCTCTATGCCGTCGAATATGTTATCGATGATGCCCGGCCCTAAGAGAACGTTCATCGGAGCGCCGGTGCCGACTATGGGGTCGCCGGGCTTAAGACCTGTTGTTTCCTCATAGACCTGAACGGTCGTGAATTTGTCGTTGATGCCGATTATCTCACCGACAAGACGGGCGTCGCCGACGTAGACCATCTCCATCATTGAGAAGCTGCGCGTATTTCTGACGGTAACAACAGGACCGTTTATTCCGTAAATAACATCGTTTGCTGTCATCTGATAAACCTTCCCATTCTTTATTATTCTGTGACGGAGAGCCCCGAGTGCTCATGGAACCATTCTCTCTGATACGAAAGCTTCGTATCAAGGGTTTCGTCCGCGACAAGTCCCATGCTGCGGCTCATTCCCGTAATACCGCCTATCCTGATCTCGTCCGTGCTCATCAGCGTACATCTGCCTCCAAAGGGGGCGGTCAGCATTTTCTCGTATTTCATGTCGCACTCTCTTACGTACAGCACGACCTCGCCTTCCGTAAGCACGCGGCTTACGGCTTCGGCGCTTTTTTCGAGCAGTGCGGGGTATTTGTCGGTTTTGGTAAAGTCTATGAGTTTTTTCTCTGCCTTGGCAAAGACCTCGTCCTCTATCTGTCTGCGCCTCTCAAATATCCTTATTCTGCTTTCGCTCTCTGCCCTTGAAAGCTCACTCGAGATCCTGTTGTTTATATCCGCCATTTTTTTCTGTATGAGCTCGTAGGCTTCCTTGATGCCCTCTTCCTCGGCGATGTTGAGCTCACGCTCTCTGAACTCCTCTGCCTCGCTGCGCAGCTTTCCGCGCTGCTCCTCGGCATATTTTTCAATAGCCTTCAAAAAATTATCCGTTTTGCTTACAGTATCGGGCATGATCTCACCTCCGTACGGCTTAAATTTTTACTCCTATTGCTTCCCTTACGTAGCGGGTTATCGAATCCTTCGAGCGCCCGCTGCCGTGTCTGTCGGGTATCTCAACGATGAGCGGCTGCTTTCTCTTCAGCTTGAGGTCATAAACAAGCTCGGGGCAGAGACTCACAAGTCTTTCCGTCATAAGAATGACCGCGACGTCCTCCATTTCCATAGCTTCCTTAAGGGCATCGCGCACCTCTTTGTCCTCATGTACGACCACGCCGTTTATCCCCGCAAGATGCATACCCATCATCGTGTCTACGTTGTCGCTTATTAAATAGAATTTCATAAGCTCACCAGCCTTTTTGAAATATCAGACCTTTGAGATTATAAGAATAGAAACGAGAAGTCCGTACAGAGCAACGCCCTCGCCGAGCGCAACGAAGATAAGCGCCTTACCGAAGGCCTTGGGGTCCTCGCTGGTAGCGCCTATAGCTGCGGGCGCCGCGTTTCCTACCGCGATGCCGCCGCCGATGCCCGAAATACCCGTTGCAAGGGCTGCGCCTATCATCGCAAGTCCGAAGTCCTTTGTTGCCGCCTCTTTTGCTGCCTCAGCCGCATCTGCCGCATCGCCTGCCGCAAACGCCGTTACAGCCGCCACGGTAAGACATACCGCGCCTACCGCCGCAAAGGCTCCTATCTGAGAGAGAACTGCTCTTTTTCTTGTATGTCTGCCTGAGGATACGCTCTTATATGCGTAGATCACAGAGCCGACAAGGAAAATTACGGGTACTGCCATTAAAATATATTCCAACATAGTAAGATCCTCCGTTTTCTTTTATTTTGTTCCTTTACTTCAGCTTTTTTGCCGTAACGGGTGTGAAGGGACGTCCTTCACCGATATAGAAGCGGCTGAAGATCTCGTAATAGTCGAGCCTGAGCACCTGTATGGCAACGAGAAGCGCCTCAAGAGCCATAACTATGCCGTTGCCTATAATGAGTATCACCGTATAGCCTACGGCGCCGCCCACCATCTCGGCAAGGGTGAACACCACGAGCATCATGCCCGCATGAACGAGTATATACGCGCCTACACGCAGGAAGGACATCGTATTAGTGACGTAGCTCAGGCAGATCTCGAACACCTCGAAGAAGCTCTGGGTGCAGTATTCGCCCCAACTCTTGGGCTGCCAATTCTTTTTGCCCTCTGCAAGCCTTCCGAGAGGCTCTCTGAGGAACATGAGAACGAGGGGCAGGATTATCAGACCTGAAATATAGGCTGCGTTCATAAGCTCTATTCCGAGAAGCATCTGGCATACAAGACCTGCGACCAGCGAAACATAGAACACAAAGCCCGAAATTCCGTTCGGCCCGAAGAAGGCGCTTTCAAAGTCGCGCCGCTTGAGCGACGAAACGATATTGGCTATCATGGCTATGGCTATGGTCACTATTCCTATTCCTACCGAGCCGTAGATTATAAGGTTTATGCTGTCGGGCTCCATTACCTCTATGAGCTTTCCCTGTGTGCCGAATATCGCCCTGTGTACGGGGGTGAGCAGCTCCTCAAAGCCGAATACCGAGCCGTACAGAAAGCCGAAGATCATGCCCATGATACCGCAGGGAACGAGTATCCTGCCGATCTCCATTTTCTTGAACTTATACATAAGGAAGCCTATAAGGGCGACCACAAAGCCCTGACCTACGTCTCCGAACATGATGCCGAAGAACAGCGTATAGGTAAACGCCACAAAGGCGGTGGGGTCTATTTCGTTGTGGCAGGGCAGACCGTACATCTTTACATAGAACTCGTAGCGCCTTATAAAGGGCGGGTTCTTTAATATGACGGGCGGGGTCTGGTTCCTTACGTCCTTTGAGTCGCTGAGAGAATACTCAACGCTTGAAATGCTGTCAAGCTTTTTTGTAAAAAGCTTTTCCTTGTCTGCGGGTATCCACCCTACTAAAATAAAGCTTTTGTGATAGCGATAGGCAAAACGCTTTATCTCGTTGTAGGAGTTCATTTCTTCAAGCCGTACGAAGCAGGAAAGGCATTTTGATCTTTCCTTTTCCCAGAACTTGTTGATGACCTCCTGTTCGTTTTTGAGCTTTAGTTCAAGCTCGCTGAGCTTTGTCTGAAGCGTTCTCATATAGTCGTCGGGCTTGCCCGCAATGGGCGGCACCTCAAGGCGCTCGAAGAACAGAGACGAAAAGATCCTGTCTATCTCGTTTTTCTGTTCGGGTATAGTAAAATATGCGCCCCAATAATGAGTATCGTCGTTTGTAAACGGAAAGAAAATGGCGTATTGATTGGAAGAATATTCCGAAAGCTTCTCGTAGCTCTCTTTCGGCAGTCTGCCGAAATTCGCCGTGATATATCTGCATTCGGATATCTCCGTGAAATCGATGTCGCAGCCTGTAAAATGCTCCACCTGTTCGATAGAGCGCCTGCATTCGTCGATCTCCTGTTCGATAAGCAGCTTTTTGCTTATCATTCCGTCCGTTTCGTCTACAAACCTTTTAGCATAATCCAGCACCTCGCTCTCGCTGTCCTTCATAGCCTCGGCTTCGCCGCTCGTCAGACTGAAGCCCGCAAGCTCACAGGTATTCTTCAGCTGCTGTATGGGCTGGGCATAGGGATTCTTGTCGTTCAGGGGAACAAAGCTTTTTGTGTCCGAATAGAACGACATGGCGTCGTCCGGCTGAAAAGCGCAGGTATCTCCGCAGAACTTGATGACCTCGTCAAGCTGCGGCATCAAGCCGATGATGCTGATAGCCTTTACCGGTTTTACAGACAAAGTATCACCTCCTCAAATTTTATCTTACGGGCAGCTTTATCTTTTCTTCGGGGGACAGACCGTAGCGTGTCCCTTCGATAAGATTTATTATGTTTCTGACCTCTATCTGCTTGAGATAGATATATGAGATCATGACGATCGTCGGGTTAGGGGACAGCCTGAGATGGTGCTTGCAGTAGGCGTTTATCAGCGCATAGGAGATCTGCGTGTTGTCGTAATACTGCAGCTTTGAGAGATGTCCTCCGAGATAGGTCGAGCGGGCAAGCTCATATACGTCCCTGACGTCGTCGGCAGCGCAGAAATCGTCGATAGCCCTCTTGGACAGCTTTCCGTAGGGGATAAGCATCGATCTTATGGTTTCTGCCGTAAAGCGGTGGTATTTCTTGAGCCTTAAAATGCGCTCAAGATTTACAAAATCGAACACGGACTGAAACAGATCCTTCAGTTCCTTCTGCTCGGTCTTGTTCTTCATTTTGGCTATGGTCTCCATAGCCATGCGGTAGTTGCTGTTGTTAAGGGCAATGTCCATTTCGGCTATCCTCAGCGGCTCGCCCTCCTTGGGTCTGAAGCTCTTTATCACCTGATAGAATTTTGTATGATAAAGGGCGTTGAGCAGATCGTCGTACGAGCGCACTGCCGCCAATTTTCTGAAGCTCACCGCTGTGTACCGGTCCAGCGACAGAGGGCTCGAATAAGTATATTCCTCGGGTCTGCCGATATTAAGCAGCATAAGGCAGTGTACTATCTGCTCTATGTCCAGCTTTGAGGTCACAAAGTCCGCTACCGCAAGAGCGTTGTCCGAGGCATATCGGGACAGCGCGAAAATATCGTGGTAGACCTCTTCTCTGAGCAGAGGCTCAAGCTGTCCTCTGTGAGTCTCTGTCTCGATAAGTCCGGTGAGCGCCTTTGAGTAACAGGTGCGGGCTTTAAGATACGCCGCTACCTCGGGTACGGTCTTACATTCCACTAACTGCCTGTAATCCTCGTCCTTAAGGCACTTGCCGTACATCGCCCGTGATTTTGCAAGGACTGCGTTGCAGGACTTAGAAGACATTATCTGATCTCAGCTCCTTTCATGGCATCTATATCTCCGTGACGCGGGCGACTATCTCGTCTACCCATTTGTCACAGTTTTGCTTATAGACGCTGTCAAGTCCGGCAATAACGGCGCTGTCGCGCTCTTCTATAAGCCGCAGCGAAGCGTCCGCCTTTCTCTGCGCGGTATCCTGATTTATGGAGATCCTCTTTTTGGCCCTTTCAAGAAAATCATTCTTTATGTTTTCCCGCTTGGCTATGACCTGATTTTCATAATCAAGCTTGTCCCTGTGAGCCTCCTCTGTCATGTCGCGCGCCTTTTTGTCCATTTCGACAATTTTTGCTATCATATCCTCCAAGGATAAAACACCCCCTTTGATTTTGTGATAGGGAGGAAGGCGGCATAGCTCTGCGGGCTAAACCGTTTTCCGTGAATAATTATACTCCCTATATTTTTTTATTACAAGGGACAAATCAAAAAAACACTAATTTTTCCGCCGTACTGATACTGCGGTATATCAAATCTCACGATAGTTTCCGAGGAAGGAAAAATCCGCAAGCTCATCAGAGAGCGCTCTCATAAGCGCGAGGGTACCCTTGCTTCTGATACTGCCCGTAAAATCAAGATAGAACAGATATTCAAAGGGCGTATCCGCCTTCGGTCGGGATTCTATCTTCGTAAGATTCAGTCCCTCGGCGGCGAAGCGGCACAATATATTGTAAAGCGAGCCCGTGGTATGGGGCAGAGAGAAGCACAGACTGATCTTATCCGCCTCGTCCTCTATGTAAAGCTCCTTAGAGATGACTATGAATCTCGTCGTATTGTCAGGGGCGTTCTGAAAGCCCCTCAGCAGGATATCAAGCCCGTATTTTTCCGCCGCCTCCTCCGAGCAGATCGCTGCGGTATCCGTTTCGCTGCTCTGAGCGACTGTCATAGCCGCGGCTCCCGTGCTTATCATCTGCTTTGTTTCAAGACCCTTTGCGCGTATGTATTCCGAGCACTGCGCAAGCGCCTGCGGGTGAGAGAGCACGGTCTTTATATTTTCGGCGGCACAGCCCTTTTTCGCCGCAAGGCAGTGGTCTATGGGAATATCAACTGCAGCCGCTATGTAGAAGCGGTATCTGAGCATGAGGTCGTAAACGTCCGTTACCGAGCCTGCCGAGCTGTTTTCTATGGGAACTATGCCGAAGTCGGCTTCATTGGCGTTCAGAGCCGTAAAAACGTCGTGAAATGACGAACAGAAGCGGGGCTCCCTGCTGCCGAAGAGCTTTCTTTCGGCTCTGTGGGCGTAGGTGCCGTTTACTCCGAAGCAAACGACCCTGAGACTGTCGTCGTCAAAGGGGACGATCCGCTTTGCGCCGAGAACGCTGTTGTTCAGCTCCTCGCCGCTGCCGAGCATATCGTGCTGAAGCGCGCGGCTCAGCTCCATTATCGTAGAATACAGCAGCCTTGCGCTGTATCCGTAGCTGCCCGCCTGCTTTTCCGCTCTGTCAAGTATCAGCCTTTCTCTTTCGGGGTCGAAAACGGGCATACCGTTCTCGTGTTTATATTCGGCTACCCTTTTTGAGCAGTCCATCCTTTTTGTAAATGCAGCGATGAGCTGTCTGTCAGCCTCGTCTATCTCTGCTCTTATCTCACTCAGCTCCAAGCCTTTCCGCCTCCTTAAGTATATTTATTATCGCAAGAGCCGCCGCCGCTTCAATAACGGGTACGGCTCTGACGACTATGCAGGGGTCGTGCCTGCCGTGGATCTCAAGAACGGAGCTTTCGCCCGTTGAAAGATCTATCGTGTTCTGCGGTCTTGATATAGACGGCGTGGGCTTTATTGCCGCGCGGAAAATTATCGGCATTCCCGTGCTAATGCCGCCGAGTATCCCGCCGCAGTTGTTGGTCACGGTCTTTACCCTGCCGTCCTCATATATGAATTCGTCGTTGTTCTCGCTGCCCCTGAGCTCCGAGCCGCTGAAGCCCGAGCCGAATTCTATACCCTTTACTGCGGGTATGCCGAACACGACGGACGAGATCACGTTCTCTATGCCGTAAAACATGGGCGAGCCTGCGCCTGCGGGCATTCCCGTAACGGCGCATTCTATCGTGCCGCCTATGCTGTCAAGGGACATACGGCAATCCTCTATCAGCGCCCTCATTTTTTCCTCTCTGCTCGGGTCTATCAGCCCGAATACCGAGCCGCTCAGCCTGTCCATGAGCTCATCGGGAATATCCGTACCGCAGAAACGCTCGTCCTCGATATTTCCCACCGAAGCAATATGCGCGGCTATCCTTATGCCCCTGCGGGCGAGTATCTGTCTGCATACCGCCCCCGCAAATACTATAGGCGCCGTCAGTCTGCCCGAGAAATGACCGCCGCCCCTTATATCGTTAAAGCCGTTATAACGGATATAGCCCGTATAGTCCGCATGGGCGGGGCGGGGACAGGTCAATAGATTCCCGTAGTCCTGCGAGCGGGTGTTTGTGTTTCTTATTACGGCGCAAAGCGGCGCGCCCGTCGTTCTGCCGTTAAGCACGCCCGAGAGTATCTCGGGAATATCCTTTTCAAGACGGGGAGTAGCCGCCTTGTCCCTGCCGGGAGCCCTGCGGCTCATTTGCAGGTATATCTCATCAAGATCAAGCTCCTCTCCCGGCGGCAGACCGTCTATTACCGCGCCGATCCCTTCTCCGTGGCTTTCTCCGAATACGGAGATCCTCACTCCGTTACCCCATGATGACATTCGCTTCTCCTCCAAGTCTTTTCATATCCTCAAAAAACGAGGGATAGGATTTATTTATGCTTTCCATATCCGATATTACTATATCGCCGTCACAGCATACCGAGGCTGCCGCAAGAGACATGACTATCCTGTGGTCGTTATAGCCCTCTACAAAGCCGCCGCGAAGCCTTTTTACGCCCTTTATTATAAGACCGTCCTCTGTTTCGGTTATATCCGCGCCCAGACGGGTCAGACCGTCCGTCATGGCGGCAAGACGGTCACATTCCTTTATCCTCAGGCGGGCGGCGCCCTTTATTACGGTCGTTCCCTCGCACAGCGCCGCGCAAACGCTCAGTGCAGGCACCATGTCGGGTATGTCCTCCGCATTTATCTCAATACCATGCAAGCTTTTATGCTTTACAGTCAGCCTGCCGTCTGCGCTGATACTTACGTCCGCGCCGAAGCGGGAGTATATCTCAACGCATTTTCTGTCGCCCTGTGATGAGCTCATATCGAGGTTATCTATGGTTATTTCCCCCGAAAGAGCCGCCGCCGTCATGAAAAACGCCGCCTGCGACCAGTCACCCTCAACTGTAAAGTTGCGCGGCTTGTAAGCCTGACCTCCCTTTATATGCCAGCCCTTTTCGGTTTTTTCGGCATTGACCCCGAAGGCTCTCATAACGTCGAGGGTCATATCTATATATCCCGCCGATTGAAGGGGAGTGGTGAGTACGATCTCGCTGTCGCCCTCAAGCAGCGGAAGCGCGAGCAGAAGCCCCGTAATGAACTGCGAGCTTACGTCGCCCCGCACCTCAAATATGCCGCTTCCGAGCTTGCCCTTTATCTCTAAGGGCAGACCGCCCTCGGTAATGCAGGCGGTGCCGTGACGGGGAAGCTCGTCCGTAAAGACTCCTATTGGTCTTTGCGGGAGTCTCCCGTGACCTGTAAAGCTTGTCGGCTTGCCGTATGCTGCCGCCACGGGAATGAGAAATCTCAGTGTAGACCCGCTCTCTCCGCAGTCGAGCAAAGCCGTCTGATATCTGAAGGTATCGGTACCGTCTACCGTAAGGGTCTTGCCGCTTAAGGTTATCTCAGCTCCGAGGCTCTTCATACATTCTATAGTTGCGGAAATATCATTTGAAAGCTCTATCGGGCTTATCACGCTTTTACCCTTTGCCAGAGCCGCGCAGATCACCGCGCGGTGCGCAGCGCTTTTTGAGGGCGGCACCGACACCGTCCCCGACAGTGTGCGCGGGGAGACTCTTATCATGTTCATCACAAAACACCCCGTTTTACTGCCCTGTCCGCTTAAAACGGACCCGACAGAAATAATATACTCTGATTATACTACCTTTTTCCCGAAAAGTAAAACACTTTATCGGCGCCGGCGCAGAGCCTGCGCTCCCGATCCGCGTTCCGCGCGCTTGCGCGCGCTTACTTCTTCGCCGTATCATACTTCATGCCCGCGCCCATGCTGTATATCCGTATTTGTGGCGTAGAAGTATAGGTCGCTATAAACTTACTATATTGCCCGAAGGACGACCGCAATTATTCACTATTCGTTATTATCTATTCTCTATTTCATTTCCTCCGTGATTTTTTTGTTGGTTTGTCAATGATGTGTTACACATTTTTTAAATAGCATCAATTTCGCCGGTTTCTAAAAAGTGATTGATTACCTCGCGAGGAGATTTCCAATTCAGAGGGCGCATGGGGAAGTTGTTGTATTTCCTGTTGTGAACAGATAATTGCTTTTCAAAATCATCAAATGAGTAGAATGAATGGGTCGCATAGAAGTATTCGTTGTCTTTTCTGTGCGATCTTTCTACCTTACCGTTGTGTCTTGGAGTGTAAGGTCTGATCAGCTTGTGTCTTATTCCTTTCTCTTTGAGGTATACCTCAAAGAGCGTCATATCTTTTGGCTCCACATTGAAAGGAAATGCCTTGAGCATATGCTCAAGAAAAATTCTGGAAGAATAAGTGCTTTGTTCTCTGAAAGCCTCTATATATCTGAACCGGGAGTACTCATCAATAGCTGTGTATTGATAGAATCGCTCGCCCTTGGCATCGCCTACGATGCAGGCTGTAGGGACGACTTTTACATCAACCTGCACTCGCTGCCCTGGATAGAGCATCTTCTCATAAGGCTTAGGAATGTATTTGGGGTTTGCAGGTGTCTGACGAGGTTCTCCGAGCTTCCGAAGCATGCGGTAAAGCCCTGGTATACTTCGTTTATATCCTCTTAATCGCAGCTTGACCCAGAAAACTACCAGTCCGGCGTTAGGGTTTCTTCGCCGCATATCCTTTATCAGCTTTATTTCATCTTCTGTATGCTGGTTAGGGTGGTGTTTGGGTCTATGTGACCTATCAGCCAGAGATTGAAGTGTACCATCATATCTTCTTTTCCAATAGTAGATGAGCTGACGAGTTACATTGTACTTGATTGCTGCTTTTGTTACACCATGCTTTTCTGCATATTTAATTAGGGATTGACGAAACTTCATCTTTTGTGTTACAGTATTCATAGCAAATAGGACTCTCCTTTGTTATGTTGATGGTAGCATATTAACTGTAACACAGGTTCTTCCTATTTGCTATTCTTTTTTCTATCTGTAACACATCAATTGTAAACCTACATTCTTTATTATTTATTTTTTCTTTCTGCTATTGACATTTCGGCGCGGAACGGTTAAAATATCATTGTTGCAGGTCTTTTCCGAATCGTGCAGCATGGA
>CACWNZ010000028.1 GCA_902762335.1 uncultured Ruminococcus sp.
CTGTAGGTGAATTCTATGCCCTGCTGTCTGAGCTGTCTTTTGCCTGCCGCAAAGAAGTCCTCGGCGTTCTTCGTCCACCTGAACTTCATCACGGCATCTATCCTGAAGCCGTCGAACTCCCTGTCGCCGTACTGCTTTTTGTATTCCTTGTTTTTGATATAGCCGTAGTAATTGTTTACCTTCTGTTGGAACGTCGTCAGATGGTCTGCCTCTTCTATGACCCAGGGGTAGGGATCCAATATCAGAAAGACGAGTGTGTTGGTTTTTTCGTCTATCCCCATTCCGTCAATAGTATCAGTCTGCTTTACCGACATTGCCGTCATCTCCGTTTCTGAGCTTTATCTTTTTGCGTTTGTTTCTTTCCATTCTGCGCCGCAGCCGTATTGACCAACCGTGCTCCTCCGATCTCGGCAGCAGCAGAACGGACTTCATTCCCGCAAGATTTGCCCCGAGCACGTCTGTGTAAATCTGGTCGCCGACAACAAGCACGGACGAGGGCTTTTCTTTGAGCTTTCTCTTGGCGCGGTTGAAGCCGAAGGGAAAGGGTTTGAGACTCATAGCGACACAATCGAGCCCTACGCTGTCGGCAAAGGGCTTTATCCTCTTTTTGTAGTTGTTGGAGCAGATAACTATGTGTATGCCGCTTGCCTTTACCGTGTCTATCCATTCCTGCACGCCCTCGTAGGGTATCTTTGAGGTAGGCGGGGCGAGGGTGTTGTCAACGTCAAGCAGGATAGCGTCCGTGCCGAGCTCACGCAGCAGCTCAAGCGATATATCGGTAACGTATCTTACGGCAACAGTGGGCTTAAGAAGACTCATCGGATCAGTCCTTTTATAATCGTTATAAGCTTATTATACATATTTGCGGCAGTGATTTCAACAAAAAAAGGATATTTCCGGACTGCGCGGAGAAGGTACGCGGTACTCTCCCCGGCAAAACGGAAATATCCTTAAATTTCGGTGTAAAATACAATATTACTTGTACTTACGCTTACGAGCAGCTTCAGACTTCTTTTTGCGCTTTACAGAAGGCTTTTCATAAGCTTCTCTTTTACGAACCTCAGCGATTATGCCGCCTCTTGCGCACTGCTTCTTGAATCTTCTGAGCGCGCTCTCAAGTGATTCGTTATCCTTTATACGGATCTCAGCCATTTATCTTCCCTCCCATCCGCCCTAAGGCAGGGGTTTGTGTCATTACGATACCATACCATTATACCCTATGATGCCATAGTTTGTCAACAAGTAAAATGCAATAAAATAAAACATTTATCTATGTGGACATTGCATAAGAACGGGTCGGGGCTCATCCTGTGCAAGCGCCTTCCGTAAGCCCCCAACGGCTCGTTGACAGCTTCGGGATGCCGCCGCGGTAAGTCCGACCCGTAATTATGTGAAACGCGGATAATAAGGAAAAATGGGTCGTTTTGGCCGATTGATAAAAAAATCAACGCCAAAATTTAGCTATTGTGATAAAAAAATTGAATTCCTTTTTTTTAAGGTTGACTGCAATTCTAATCTATAATATAATTATAAACGGGTATAAATGTATATTTGTACATTGCTTTACTTCAAAAAATTTGACGTTAAAGGAGATATTGCTATGGCATTGTTGATAAATTGCCCTAACTGCAGCAATCCCAGGGTCAATAACGATGAAGACTGTCCATACTGCGGATACAGCATGAAGACAGGAATGACAAGAGAAGAAATGGAAGCGGCTCAGGCGGCCGAAGAAGCCCGCATAGCCGAGGAAGCCCGTCTCGCAGAAGAAGCCCGTCTTGCAGAAGAGGCTCGTATCGCGGCAGAGGCAAGAGCGGCTGAGGAAGCGCGCATTGCCGCAGAGCAGGCAAGGATAGCCGAGGAACAGGCAAGGGCTGCCGAGGCTGCGCGTCTTGCGGCAGAGCAGAGAGCCGCAGAGCAGGCTCGTATTGCGGCGGAGCAGCAGGCAAGAGCGGCAGCGGCTCAGAGAGCGGCGCAGCAGGCTCAGGGCGGCGGCATTTTCGCTCAGTTCGCGCAGAAGACCACCGCAAGACCCCAGGTGGATATTTCCGATAAAGTCAGCGATATAGATAACCTTCCCGATATGGCGGAAAGGGGAGACGGAACTCTCCCGCCGATGATGCTGGACAAGCCCGTTTCCGTGGCGACCATTGCAAATACTCCCGCAGTAAAGCTTTCTCCTCTTGAGAGAGAGGCGGAGTCGTCCGTTCTTCCTCCCATGCAGCTTGAAAGAGAAGTCACGATGGAGGATATAGCGAATACTCCCGCAGTTCCTCTTTCACCTATACAGGGCGAAGCTATAGAAAACGCGCTTCCCGTGACCGGCATAACCATGAACGGCGAATATGCGCCCGAGATACCTATGGGAATGCCCGTACAGCAGCCCGTTCCTCAGGCACCCGTACAGCCGAGACCTCAGGCTCCCGTACAGCAGCCCGTTCCTCAGGCACCTGTACAGCCGAGACCTCAGCCTCCCGTACAGCAGCCCGTTCAGCCTGCGGCTCCCGCACCCGCGCAGGCTCCCGTGCAGCAGAGAGCTCCGAGACCTCAGAGACAGTGGTCATCGAATCCTGACGATTTTAATGCTCAGCAGGCAGTACCCGCTGCTCCTGCCGCGCCCGTACAGCAGCCCGTTCAGCCTGCGGCTCCCGCACCTGCTCAGGCTCCCGTACAGCAGAGAGCTCCGAGACCTCAGAGACAGTGGTCATCGAATCCTGATGATTTTAATGCTCAGCAGGCAGCTCAGCAGCCTGCACCTCAGCCGAGACCTCAGCAGCCTGCGCCTCAGCAGAGACCCCAGCAGCCCGCGCCTCAGCAGAGACCCCAGCAGCCCATGCCTCAGGCAGCACCTCAGGGCGCACCGGGACAGAGACCCCGCAGACCTCAGAGACAGTGGTCATCAGATCCCGCTGATTTCGGCGCGGTAGCAGGACAGCCCCCGATGCCTCATCCCGCTCCTCAGGGCGCACCGGGACAGAGACCTCCGCAGGGCGCACCCGGCGCAAGACCCGGACAGAGACCTCCGCAGGGCGCACCCGGCGCAAGACCCGGACAGAGACCCCCGCAGAATCCGCCCCGCAGAGGCGGCAAGGTAGAGCTTCAGCCGATAGAGCAGGAGGTAAGCGAGTTTACCGCAACGGGTGAGAGACTTGAGAATCTTCCCCCGCAGCAGGCTCCCTCGGATCCCAATTTCGATACCGACAGATATGTAAGGGACCTCCACAGACAGATACAGCAGGATCAGATAACCAGCAAGGAAGAAAACCCGACCGAGGATCTGATCAAGCAGGCCGAGAACATACCCGTACAGACCATGAAGTTTGACGGCAAGCATATCAGAGTAAACAACGTAGACGTTGTAAAGGCTCCAAAGCAGGGCAATAAGAATATAGTGCCGATAGTGCTCGTAGTTATCCTTGTTGCGGCGCTCATAGGCATAGCTATCTACATATTCGCATTCAGCGGTCTGTTCAAAAAGCAGATCAACGTAAGCTTTGACAAGCCTACCGCATGGGGCGAAACCGTTTACGCTATACCCTATACGGACATGAAGGAGCTCAAGGAGTTCAACGATAAGATGAACGCCGATCCCAAGGTCAAGGACAGCTACAAGATGACAAAGGATACGGGCAGCATCTACACCTTCAAGGTAGACAGCAAGTATAAGGACGGCTATATCATCTTTATGGACGACAAGGGCAACTTCTATCCCGCGGATTCATTGACCGGTCTTATCAGCGGCAGCGTTTCCGGCGCAAAGATCGAGAACAACAAGACCTACAAGGAGGAGGACACCTCCAAGGCGTCTGTTGCAAGCACCGCCGAAAGCAGCAAGAAATCCTAAAATACAATAAAACAGATCATCAGGACTGTCGTTTTGCGGCAGTCCTGATTTTTTCAGCACAAAACGGGCTGAAGCTGCTTTTCCTCAAGCGCGAGGACAAGAGCTTCGGGCAGCCTGTCAAAATCCGCAACGAGCGAGCAGGGCTTGTTTACGGGATCGTCCTGACGGAAGGGTACGAAATAATAGTGCCGCCTGTTCAGAAGTCTGCCGATGTTCTGAGCGGAAGCCCCGAGAGCGTCGTTTGTCGCAATGCACAGCAAAACGGGCTTTGACTGCCGCAGATGAGATTTTACCGCCATAGTAACGGGCGTATCGGTAACGGCGTTGGCAAGCTTTGCGAGTGTATTGCCCGTGCAGGGCGCTACGACCATAATATCCGTCATTTTTTTGGGACCTATGGGCTCGGCGGCCCTTACGGAAGTGATCATCTCTCTGCCGCACAGAGCTTCTACCCTTTTTCTGATATCCTCAGCCCTGCCGAATCTTGTGTCGGTAAAGGCTGCTGCCTCCGACATTACGGGCAGGACCTCGTATCCCGCCCCGGTCAGTCTTTCTATCTGTTTTATGGCTCTCTCAAAGGTGCAGAACGACCCGCACATTGCAAATCCTACTTTTACGGTATTCATCAGAGTTCCTCCCCGAGAAGTTGATAAACGGCATTTTTAATGATGATACCCGCCTTTTTGGGAGCCGCCCTGCCCGGCAGAGACAAGGCTCTTAAAGCCCTCAGCCCGAGCGCCTGCGCCGCCTCTGTATCCACACCGAAGGGAGCGGAGGCAAGGTCTATGATGAGCGGCAAGCCTTCGAGACGTTCAAGCGTATCTCTGCCGAACAGCATGACCGGAACGGTGTTGAAGATAATATCATATCTGCCGCTTATATCGGCAGTGCCGACAGCCCTCATGCCCTCCGCTCTGAATAATACCCGCTCGTCTGCGTTTCTTGCCGCAGCGGTGACTCTTGCACCTATGCCCTTGAGCATGGAGCACAGCACCCTTGCGATCCTGCCGCTGCCCGCAACAAGACAGTCGGAGCCGTTTAAGGTGCCTTCGTATTCCCGCATTGCAAGCTCTATAGCGCCCTCTGCCGTAGGAACGGCGTTTTCTGCGGCAAAGCCCGCCGTTTTGCTGTAGTCGTAAATATTCTCGCCCGCAAAGGGCAGACGTTCCTTCATTCCGCAGAATACGGGCTTGTTCACGGCAATATCCGAAAGCGGCAGGGTATATTCCGAAAGGGGAGAGCTGATATTAACTCCGTCGCGGGTACAGGGCAGCGGCAGTATCAGCGCGTCGCAGCGCTCTGTCAGCTCACTGAGCTCGTGAAGCTCCAATGAGAACTCCTCACGGCATTTATCAAACCCGCAGAACATCACCTCAAAGCCGTCCTCCTGCATAGACCTGCCGCAGTATATCTGTCGTTTATCTCCGCCGATAACGGCAAAGCTCTTTATCTTGTTCATAAGGATAACCTCCCTAAAATAAAAGAACGGAGCAAACGACTGTCCGTTTTGCTCCGTTCAAGCAGGTATGATCATCGTTCCCTACATATTATGAAAAAGGGAACTGTTTTGTTAAGCCCGCGCTATATTCTTTTCAGCAGCTCTATAAAAAGTCTGCCCTTTTTGCTCGTACCCTTAAGCTCTCCTACCTCGGTCTTTCCCTTGCCCCGCATTGAGAGCTTATCGCCCGTTTTCAGCTCAAAAGAAGGGTCTGTCTGTTCCTTCCAATTAACAAAGACCTGCCCCTTTTTTATCTGTTCGGCAGCCTTCGTCCGCGACAGTGAAAACGCCTCCGCCGCTATGCAGTCGAGTCTCATTGAGCTTACGTTGACCTCTTTTCTTTCATATTCAGGCTCGCAGAGCTCTGCACGGTCAGATACCGTCAGCACTGCGCTGTACCGGCTTATCTTATCGAGGGTGAGAAGTATATGCTCCGATACCGACCTGTGGCAGAAGAACTGCGGGGCGTTCCCGTTGGGCAGAATGTCACCGATCATCTCGCGCTTAATTCCCAGACCCATGAGAGCGCCCAATACGTCCCTGTGAGAGAGGACAGCGCTTTTGTCCGTCGCCCTTGCCGTGATAAGCACTATGGGCGGCTCGACCTCCTCGCAGTATTCGTTTGCCCTTAAGCGCGCAAGACATCTCTCGGCGCCGTCATAGCCTCCGACAAAGTCTATCATGCCGCCGAACTCCCTGACTCCGGCGGCAAGTGAGATCTGCGCGGGGTCAAGAAACGCCGAATATACCGTCGTATAGCTCCTCTCCGAGCTGCTGAGCAGGTCGGAGAGCCTGCGCAGAAGTAATTTCTCGTCCTTATCAGAGGTGTATCTGTCAGTGAAGTCCGTTTTGCTCATCTCCTTATCATATTACGCCCTGCTTTTTCAGAAAATCCTCAAGAAATCTTTTCGCAAGGCTCCCGGGCTTGATATATTTCAGCGCGTCCTCATAAGAAAACCACTGCGCCCTGTCGACTTCTTTGTTGTTTACTCCCGAAAGGTCGGTAGTTTTTACCTCGCAGGCAAAGTTCATCATAAGGGTGTTGCTCTTTGCAAAATATTCGCTCCTGTTAAAGCTCAGATACTCCGCCTCAAGCCCTGTTTCCTCTCTTACCTCTCTTGCGGCGGCTTCCTCGGCGCATTCGCCCTTGTTTATATAGCCCGCCACAAGGATATTATCCGTTCTGCCGTACTGCTGTATAAGCAGTATTTTTCTTTCACGCGGCTCATGTACGACCATGCTCACCGCGCAGGAGAAGATAGGAAAACGAAAGCAGCCGCATTTTTTGCAGTACGGTATCATGCCCTCGCCCTCAAGATATTTTTCCTCAAGCTCCTCCGAGCATTCATAGCAGTATTTCATATTATTCTCCCGAAAAAACGGCTGCCGCATCTTATAAAGCGTGCGGCAGCCGATAATGACCGTTTATTATGCCTCAGCTATGACCTCTACCTCGCAGAGGACATTCTTCGGCAGTGTCTTTACCGCAACGCAGGAGCGCGCGGGCTTGCCTGTAAAGTATCTTCCGTAGATCTCGTTGAACGCAGCAAAGTCGTTCATGTCCGCAAGGAAGCAAACCGTTTTTACCGCCTTGTCGAGCGACGTGCCTGCCGCCTCAAGAAGGTTTTTCAGATTCTGCATTACCTGCTCGGTCTGACCCTCTATAGTGTCAGCCTCTACCTTGCCGCTTGCGGGTACGATAGCTATCTGTCCCGAGGTGAATACAAGACCGCCGGTCTTTATCGCCTGTGAATACGGTCCAATCGCATCGGGCGCGTTCTTTGTGTAAATTACCTCTGCCATGTCAAAAACTTCCTTTCAGATTGATTTATCAGTTCACGGTCCTGTAGCCGTGCTTGAGCAGCTCGTCCTTGATCTTCTGTATGTGCTCGTGATTTCTCGTTTCGAGCGAGAGCCTCAGATAGCAGGAATTTATATCGGTGTTGAGGTCCGCTCTGTCGTGGCTTACCGCAACGACGTTCGCGCCGAGCTTTGAAATTATCTTCGCTACCGACTGCAGCTCGCCGGGCTTGTCGGTGAGCGCAATGGTGAACTCGGCAAGTCTGCCCGTCTTCTGCAGACCTCTGTCGATAACTCTTGACAGGATAGTAACGTCGATGTTGCCGCCCGAAACAAGGCAGCATACCTTCTTGCCCTTTATCGGGAACTTGTCAAACAGAGCCGCCGCTACCGAAACCGCGCCTGCGCCCTCTGAGATGACCTTCTGCTTCTCTATGAGAGAAAGGATAGCCGTGGCAAGCTCGTCATCGGTGACCGTCATTATCTCGTCAACGTATTTGCTGCAAAGCTCAAAGGTCAGCTCGCCGGGTGTCTTTACCGCGATACCGTCCGCAAAGGTGTTCACGCTGTCGAGAGTCTCTATCTTCTTGTGAGCCATAGAGAGATACATCGAGGGCGCGCCTGCCGACTGAACGCCGTATACCTTCACGCTGGGATTGAGCGACTTTATGGCGTAAGCAACGCCGCTGATAAGTCCGCCGCCGCCTATGGGAACGATGACCGCGTCTACGTCGGGCAGCTGCTCGAGTATCTCAAGACCGATAGTGCCCTGACCCGCTATGACGAGCTCATCGTCAAAGGGGTGGATAAACGTAGCGCCCGTCTGAGCCTGAAGCTCTACCGCCTTATCATGAGCGTCATCGTAGGTGCCTTCTACAAGACAGACCTCTGCGCCGTAGCTCTTGGTTGCCTCTACCTTTGATATAGGCGCGCTGTCGGGCATACAGATAAGCGACTTTATGCCGTATTTCTGCGCCGCTCTTGCAACGCCCTGAGCGTGGTTGCCCGCAGAGCAGGCGATAACTCCCTTTGCCCTGTCCTCGTCGCTGAGCTGAGAGATCTTATAATATGCGCCCCTTGCCTTGAATGCGCCCGTCACCTGAAGATTCTCGGTCTTGAGGTAAAGCTCGCAGTCCGCCGAAAGATTTGAAGCCTTGATCATGTCCGTGGGTCTTATGGCCTCCTTGAGAACATAAGAGGCATGGTAGATCTTGTCGAGTGTAAGCATTTGTATATCCCCTTTTTTCTTGATTATCCTGAAAAATAATAATGCGTCTACATCTATATAAAATACCGCTTTTTGTCGTAAAAGTCAAGATTATATGATAAGTTCGGCGCAGGAAAATGCGGTTTGCGGCAGTAATAACGAAAAAATCGGAAAAAAATATCGCATTTTCTGAAAAAAGAGGCTTTATATTTGCTGACGTTTATTGTATAATATTATCGAGGGTATGCGTGACCCATGCGGCAGCGCATACGTAAAATAAAAATTTGGAGCGTGATTTACAATGGCATTGGTAAATGCGGCAGAAATGCTGAAAAAGGCAAAGGCAGGTCATTATGCGGTAGGACAGTTCAACATCAACAATCTTGAGTGGACTAAGGCTATCCTTCTTACGGCGCAGGAGCTCAATTCTCCCGTTATCCTCGGCGTATCCGAGGGCGCAGGCAAGTACATGACGGGCTTCAAGACGGTAGCCGCTATGGTAAAGGCAATGGACGAGTCTCTCGGCATCACCGTTCCCGTAGCTCTTCATCTTGACCACGGCACCTACGAGGGCTGCTACAAGTGCATTAAGGCAGGCTTCACCTCTATCATGTTCGACGGCTCACACTATCCCTTTGAGGAGAATCTTGCAAAGTCGCAGGAACTCGTAAACGTAGCTCATCAGCTCGGTCTTTCCATCGAGTGCGAGGTAGGCTCTATCGGCGGTGAAGAGGACGGCGTCGTAGGCATGGGCGAGTGCGCAGATCCCGACGAGTGCAAGACCATAGCCGATCTCGGCGTAGATATGCTTGCTGCAGGCATAGGCAATATCCACGGCAAATATCCCGAGAATTGGAAGGGACTCAGCTTCGAGACACTCGACGCTATCCAGGCAAAGACGGGCGAAATGCCTCTCGTTCTCCACGGCGGCACGGGCATTCCCGCAGACATGATAAAGAAGGCTATCTCACTCGGCGTTTCCAAGATCAACGTAAACACGGAGTGCCAGCTTTCCTTCCAGGAGGCAACGAGAAAGTACGTAGAAGAGGGCAAGGATCTTCAGGGCAAGGGCTTCGACCCCAGAAAGCTTCTCGCTCCCGGATTTGAGGCTATCAAGGCTACCGTCAAGGAGAAGATGGAGCTCTTCGGATCGGTCGGCAAGGCCTGATCTCATAACAGCGATACCGATAACGCAATGCGGCGGAGAGCAGCTAAGGAAATATCCCGGGCTGCTCTCCG
>CACWNZ010000029.1 GCA_902762335.1 uncultured Ruminococcus sp.
TCTGCCGTCCCGAAACCGCTGCGGAAAAGACTGTTTCACTTTTATGATATACTATACGGTTATTAATGTCAATAGAGAAGAATTTTTATTTGTTTTGTTTATTTATCAGCGCAAAAAAGCGTACTGCCGCCGAAGTGACAGTACGCATGATCCTTATTTATACGTCCACGGGAGATATTTCCATTGGAGCAGCTTTCGTCTCAGCTCGGGAGAGGTGCGGCCCGTTATCCGCAGGTGCTCGCTGTAGCCCTTCTGCTTGAAGGAGCGCTTTATCGCCTGATAGGAGAAGCCCTGCTTAAGAAGGATATCAACTACCGACATGATGACCGAGGGCAGCTTCTGACCCTCGAAAAGCTCGGTTATCACAAGATTATCCTTGCGCTGAAGCTTTATGTTCTCATATACCTTGAGCATTGCATCTATGCGCTCGTAGCAGTTTATATTCTCCGCGCCGTTATCCTTTGCGGCGGGACAGTCCTCACAGCGCTCAAGGGTAGTATCAGCGCAGACGGTCTTAGGGTCGCAGAGCAGCACGTTATAGATGAACGCCTCGGCATAGCCGTATGAGCAGTCCTCGTAGAATTTAATATGGTTGCGCAGCAGATATTCCCGCTTGAGCATTACTGCCGTAAAATCGAAATAGACCCTTGAGCGTATCAGCTCGCCGAGCAGTTTCGAGGGGTCTACGCTGTCCGAAGGGGTCTTTCGCGGCGCTGTTCCCTCACGGGGCGGTACGGCAAAAACGAAATCCGCTCCGCAGTCATCGGCTGTCTTGAGATAATCCGCAAAGTAGTTCTTATACTGTCTGCTCGGGTATACGAAGGTTATATATTTGCCGTCTGATTTATAGATCCCCGTATTCAGCGCGGAACAGATACTGCCGCCGCCGCTCTGTATAACGCAGCCGCGCAGATCGTTGCGCTTTATTTCTTCAAGCGCCCACAGCACGCTGTTGTCGGTGGAATTCATATCTATTACTATGAACTCGACCTCGACCTCGGAAAGCTCCGCAGAGATCCTCTTTATTATGCTCGAAACGTGGTGCTTATTATTTTTTGAAGGAATTATAACTGACAGCTCTACAACGCCCATAGCAATTCACCCTTTTCTATTATCCCTATCATTATACCATATATTGGGGACTGCATACCATTTTTCTTCTATGGATTGCATAAGAAAATCAGGACGGATTTTTATGCATAATCACGAAGGGGCGCCTATCTTCTCACGGATAAGATCCGCCGTCTCGTTTGCAAGTCTGTTTATTTTTTCCTTATCAAGACCTTCGAGCATTACTCTTACGAGGGGCTCAGTTCCCGAAAGGCGCACGAGGATCCTGCCGTCGTCGCCGAGCTCCTTTTTCACCTCGTCTATCTTTGTCCTTACCGCCTGATTGGTAAAGAAATGCAGCTTGCCCTCGTTGGTTACCTTTACGTTGATGAGCACCTGCGGATATTTCGTCATAAGGGTAGCTATGCTCGAAAGCTGCGCTCTTCTTCTGTTGACAAGGCTGAGGAGCTGAGCCGCAGTGAGCTGACCGTCGCCTGTCGTGGAGTAATCGAGGAAAATTACGTGACCCGACTGCTCTCCGCCGAAGTTATAGCCCTCGCGCAGCATCGCCTCAAGGACGTACCTGTCGCCCACATCGGTAGAAACGAACCTGAGCTTATTGTCGGCGCAGAAGCGGCTGAAGCCCATGTTTGACATTACCGTACCGACTGCGGTATTCCTGCTGAGCTTATTCCTTGAGGCAAGGTCAAGGGCGCAGATAGCCATGATAAAGTCGCCGTCTATAACGCTGCCCTTTTCATCTACGGCAAGACATCTGTCGGCATCACCGTCAAAGGCAACGCCCGCCTGAAGTCCGTTTTCAACGACGAATCTCTGAAGGCTCTCAAGATGTGTAGAGCCGCAGTTTTCGTTGATATTGGTGCCGTCGGGCTTGTCAGCGAGCATAAAGCACTGAGCGCCGAGTCTTGTGAAAAGATGCTCCGCCGTGCTTGATGCCGAGCCGTTGGAGCAGTCTATGGCGATCCTCATTCCGTCAAGACGGTACGGCACGGTCTCTATGATATGGCTGATATACTTCTCTCTTGCGTCAAGAGCGCGGCTGACTCTGCCGAGACCGTCGCCCACGGGGGTATAGTACGGCTTTGAGCGGTCGATAACTATGCTCTCTATTTCTTCTTCGAGGGCATCGGGCAGCTTGAAGCCGTCGCCCGAGAAGATCTTTATACCGTTATATTCAAAGGGATTGTGCGAGGCGGAGATCATTATGCCCGCATCGGCTTTGTATTCCTTTATGAGAAATGCTACCGCAGGCGTAGGCACTGCGCCTAAGAGCACTACGTCGGCGCCTACCGAACAAAGACCCGCTATAAGAGCGCCCTCGAGCATATAAGACGAACGGCGGGTATCCTTGCCTATGAGTATCTTGGGGTGAGCGCCGCCCGCGCTGTCGGTAAGCACCATAGCCGCGGCTCTGCCTATATTCATTGCAAGCTCACAGGTAAGCTCCGTGTTTGCTATTCCTCTTGCGCCGTCTGTTCCGAATAATCTACCCATTTCTGTTCTCCTTTTCTTAAGTATTCAGTCGGCTGCAAGAGTATCGCAGCCGACCGTGGTCGTTTAAGTGTATCACGTAACAAGCCTATGCGCCCGCGAGCATAAAAATGCCGTTCCCGCCGCATTATCGGCGGAATATACGGGCTCGGCGAAGTATGCCGTGAATTTCTTTGAAAGACTGTCCCTTATCAATTTGTCGGACATCACACCGCCCGCAAATAACACGGGCATTTCTCCGTGCTTTTCAAGAAGCGCACTGCACATCTCAGAAATCGTCTTTTCCACGCAGGCAAGGCAGAGGGCGGCTGCCTCTTCCTTCGAAGCCCCCTTCTCATAAGCGCTGCGGCAGATATTCTCTATCCCCGAAAGGCAGCAGTCGCAGCCCTTGAGGGTTGCTCTGCCTCTAACCTTGCCCCCGTATGCGGCGGCAAGCCTTTCAAGCCCGGCTCCGCAGGGGAAATCAATACCGAGCATAACGCCTATCCTGTCGATGAGCTGACCCGCGTTGAGATCGAGGGTAGAGGCTGCAAGCTCCGTGCGGAAGAGTCTGTTCTCATCGGGCGTTACGATAACTGCCTCGGTAGTTCCGCCCGAAACGTGAAACGCAAGGAGACGCTGCTCTAAAAGCCCGGTACAGCCCGCCGAATAAGCCGCCGCCGCGATATGCCCGCTCTGGTGCGAGAACTCATACAAAGGCACACGCAGCGCCGCCGAAAGACATCTTGCCGCAGAAACGCCGACAGTAAAGCAGGGCATATACGAGCCCTCGGCATCGCGGGGCTTTGAGGATACTCCTATGGCGGCGATCTCGCCGTCAAAGCCCTCAAGAAGCTGCTCTATCATATCGGGGAGCTGTCTCGTATGATGAAACACGGCATCGCTCTGGCGAAGTCCGCATTCCCCGCTCTTCACGGGAAGCAGCCTTTTCACCTGCTTCATACCGTTTTCGGTGTCATAAAGCGCCGCCGAGGTGGTGTAGTTGCTGGTATCTATACCTAAAAAGCAGGACATCAGCCCTCACTCCTTTTTCTTTACGTCCTTTGCGACCGTGCCTAAAACACCGTTTACAAAGGAAGCGTCCTCGGGTGTGGCGTAGCTCTTGGCAAGCTCGACTGCCTCGTTTATGGAAACGCCGACAGGCACCTTATCAATATAGAGCATCTCATATACGGCTATCCTGAGTATAGTAAGCGATACCTTGGATATTCTGTTCTTCTTCCAGCCCTTGAGGGCGGCTTCTATTTTTTCGTCTATTTCTGCAAGATGCTCCTCTACGCCGTTGACTACCCTTTTGGCGTAGGAGCTTATCCTTTCGTCACGGGCTTCAAGAGCATCCTCGAATACCTCGTCGGCGCTGTCGTCACGGAACAGCCGCTCAAACAAGAAGCCGAGAGCCTGCTGTCTTTCCTCGCGCCTTGACTGAGGCTTATTTTCGGCGCTGCCGCTGTTTGCCATAAAAACACCCTCCCGCTGAATTATTTTATAACCGCCTTATGAAAGACCTTCTTACCCTTTTTAATGACCGCAAAGCCCTTATCGAAATCAGCCTGAGTAAACTCCGCCTTGAAGTCCGTTATCTTTTCGTCGTTTACCGAGATACCGCCCTGCTGAATGAGTCTTCTTGCCTCGCCCTTTGACGGCGCAAGTCCCGTTATGCAGAGAAGGTCGATGAGCGAGAGCCTTCCTTCCGTAAATGCAGAGGCTTCTATCTCCGTCGTAGGCATATTATCGGTATCAGCCTTGCTTGAGAACAGCGCCCTTGCGCCCTCAAGTGCCTTGTTTGCCTCCTCCTCGCCGTGTACGAGCTTTGTAAGCTCAAACGCAAGAAGCTCCTTTGCGGCGTTGAGCTCGCTGCCCTCCAGACCCTCAAGCCTTTTTATCTCGTCCATAGGAACGAAGGTGAGCATCTTAAGGCACTTTATAACGTCGTCGTCGGCAACGTTTCTCCAATACTGGAAGAAATCAAAGGGCGAGGTCTTTTCGGCATCGAGCCATACTGCGCCCTTTTCGGTCTTGCCCATTTTCTTGCCCTCGGAATTGAGCAGCAGGTTTATGGTCATGGCGTATGCGTCCTTGCCGAGCTTTCTTCTGATAAGCTCTGTTCCGCCCAGCATATTGCTCCACTGGTCGTCGCCGCCGAACTGTAAATTACAGCCGTAACGCTTGAACAGCGACATAAAGTCGTAGCTCTGCATTATCATGTAGTTGAACTCAAGGAAGCTGAGTCCTCTCTCCATACGCTGCTTATAGCACTCCGCCGTGAGCATCCTGTTTACGCTGAAGCAGGCGCCTACCTCTCTGAGCAGCTCAACGTAATTGAGCTTTAAGAGCCAATCGGCGTTATTTACCATGATAGCCTTATCCTCGCCGAAGTCTATAAAGCGGCTCATCTGCTTTTTGAAGCATTCGCAGTTATGCTGTATAGTCTCCTGTGTCATCATCTTTCTCATGTCGGTCTTGCCCGAGGGATCGCCGATCATGGCAGTTCCTCCGCCTATGAGTGCTATAGGCTTATTGCCCGCCATCTGAAGTCTCTTCATAAGGCACAGCGCCATGAAGTGTCCTACGTGAAGGCTGTCGGCAGTGGGGTCAAAGCCGATATAGAACACTGCCCTTCCGCTGTTTACAAGCTCCCTTATCTCTTCCTCGTCCGTCATCTGAGCGATTAGTCCTCGCTCATGCAGTTCTTCAAATACTCCCATTTTTGTTGTCCTTTCCCGATAAGCCGCCTTCTGCGGGCGCTTACCGCCGTTTATTTCTTCGGGGACAAAAAACGCCCCCTGCATTTTAACAGAGGGCGATGATCACCGCGGTACCACCTCATTTTACCGCTTTCAACAGCGGCCTTACGGGCTGCATTCACAGCCTCGCACTGTAACGCGTGCAAAACGGTCAGACTTATGCGCGCAGCTTTCTCGGTCTGACGGCTCAAAGACGTATTTCACACGGCGCCGTCGGATATTCTCACCCTCCATATCCTCTCTGAAGGCGGCTCTCCCTGCTACTTCTTCTTATCACAGCCGATATATCATAGTATATACACTTTTCCCCCATTTGTCAACCCGGCGCCCGGCGAGCCGCCGGTGCCGATTCGCGGCGCGGCTTTCTTTTTGTATTATACTTAATGCCCGCGCCCATGCCGTATAGCCGTATTCGCGGCGAAAAACTATTGAACAGCGGTAAAGGTGAGCGTGAACACGTCCTGTGCGGTCACGCACTGCTTTCCGGCTGCTTCTTAATGAACTTCGATTTCTTCATTCTATGAAACTTTCCGTGCCTGTTTTATCATGATGTGGAATGTAAATTGATGTGGAGCTTGAACTGTGGAATTCTTGTTTAGCGGGGCGGATATTATTCGTTATTCTCTTTTCTCTATTTCCGTACCGCCGAACGCAATTATTATTTTTTCGTTATTCTTTATTATTTATTATTTCCTAAAGTACCTGTCTACGCAGGACTTATTGAGCTGCTCGCCTATTACAATGATGACGTCCTGTCCGTTTTCTGCGGGAGAAAGGCTTATGCTGTTGGGGTCGGCGTTGAATTCGTACCAGGTATCATCATCCCTGATAAAGCCCTTTATCCTGTATACCCTGCCGCAGTCGGCGTTTGCGAATATCTCCTTGGCGTTCTGCCACAGAGCTTCCTTTGAAATACCGTTGTGCATATAGTAAAGCGACATATAATCGTTGTCGCCCGAAAGGCGTTTTGTAAAATCGAGCCGTTTATAGCCGCACCCGGACAGGTACTCTATCTGCTCGTCGGTCATGTCGTCAAAGCTTGTGCGCATAACGTCGTCTCCGAGTATCCTGCCGCAGTAACGCTCGCATACGGATCTCAGATACGCAACGGTCTTTTCCACCTGCTCCTCAGTGGCAATATCGGATTTGCTGATAAGCACCTTGCCCGCATTTGCAAGCTGAGATGCAAGTATGTATTCCGACTGCTCCGAAAGCTCCGTATCGAGACGGGCATCCGCTACGGTGATAACGCAGCCTATCTCATACCACCTGTCAAGCGGCTCCTCTCTGAGTGTATCGAAGAACTCGTCGGTATCGAATAATCCCGAGGGCTCCACTATAACGCGGTCGTAGCCGCTCATGCCCATGGCTATAAGTTTGGTCTTGAAGCGGCGCTTATGACAGTCCGCATCGCAGGCGCCCGCCACGGTCTCAACGCTGCACCTGTCGCTCAGCAGCTCCTGAAGAAGCATCATATCCACGTTTACGGCGCCGTAGTCGTTTTCAAGTATTCCCACCCTGTATCCGTGCTGTACGAGCCAATCGGCGTATTTCTTTATGAAGGTAGTCTTTCCGCTGCCTAAAAATCCTGTTATAAGGTCTATCTTTATCATAGAAAACATCTCCTGACACTTACAGTATAGCATTTTCCCGCAGGATATTCAATATACATATCGTCCGCACTGTACAAAAAACACGGCAGGAGAATTTTCCTGCCGTGCGAAAAAGCTCTATTATGATTTTCTGTCGCCTCTGCGGAAGCCGTTTCCGCGGGGACCCGAGGGACGGCGGGGCGCTACGTCGTTTTCGGGGGTAAGACCCTCTACCTCGATAAGAGCCTCTCTTCTTGAAAGATTCAGCCTGCCCTTGTCGTCTATATCGAGCACCTTTACGATGATTATATCGTCCACGTTTACAACGTCGGTCACCTTCTCGGTGCGTTTTACGTCAAGCTGCGAGATATGGCACAGACCCTCCTTGCCGGGAGCGATCTCCACGAAGGCGCCGAAGTCCATGAGCCTCGTTACCTTGCCCTTATATATCGCGCCGGGCTCGGGATCCTTTACTATGGTATCGACTATAGTCATAGCGCGCTTGCAGTTTTCCATATCAAGACCTGTAACGTAAACGTGACCGTCCTCCTCGATATCGATCTTAACGTCACACTCCGCGCAGATCTTCTGAATGACCTTTCCGCCCGAGCCGATGACCTCGCGGATCTTGTCAACGGGAATAACAGTGGTAAGCATCTTGGGAGCGTACTTTGAAAGCTCTGCCCTCGGTGCGGGTATAGCCTTGAGCATTACCTCGTCAAGGATATAATTGCGCGCCTTGTGGGTCTTGTAGAGGGCCTCCTTGACCATTTCGGGCGTAAGACCGCTGATCTTAAGGTCCATCTGTATAGCGGTTATGCCCTCCTTGGTGCCTGCTACCTTGAAGTCCATATCGCCGAAGAAGTCCTCAAGTCCCTGAATGTCTACCATAGTCATCCAGCGGTCGCCCTCGGTGATAAGTCCGCACGAGATACCTGCAACGGGAGCCTTTATCGGAACGCCTGCGTCCATGAGCGAAAGAGTTGAGCCGCAAACCGAGCCCTGTGAGGTAGAGCCGTTGGATGAAAGGATCTCGGATACGAGCCTGATAGTATAGGGGAACTCCTCTACAGAGGGAATAACGGGAAGGAGAGCTCTCTCGGCAAGAGCGCCGTGACCGATCTCTCTTCTGCCGGGTCCTCTTGAGGGCTTTGTCTCGCCTACGGAATAGGACGGGAAATTATAGTGATGTATATATCTCTTTGAGGTCTGATCGTCGATACCGTCAAGTATCTGCTGATCGCTCACGGAGCCGAGGGTGGTTATCGTGAGCACCTGTGTCTGACCTCTTGTGAACAGACCCGAGCCGTGTACTCTCGGAAGAACGCCTGCCTCGGAAGCGAGGGGGCGCATCTGATCCATCTTTCTGCCGTCTACGCGCTTCTGCTCGTCAAGCAGCCAGCGGCGGACTATATACTTCTGTGTCTTGTAAAGACAGTCGTCTATCTTCTCCGCCTGATCGGGATAGATCTCGTCGAACTTCTCGTGAACAGCATCGTAAATGGGCTTGAGTCTTTCGTCGCGTACCTTCTTGTCGTCGGTATCGAGAGCGGCTCTGATGTCATCGATAGCAAAGGCCTTTATAGCCTCAAGCATCTCGGGCTCGGGCTCGTTGCTCGGATAGGTGAACTTCTCTCTGCCTATCTCCGCCTGAATGCCCTTTATGAACTCTATGATCGGCTGATTTGCCTCGTGACCTGCCATGATGCCGTTATACATAACGTCATCGGAAACGATATTTGCGCCCGCCTCTATCATGGCAATGCGGCTGTCGGTAGACGCTACGGTAACGGCCATCTGCGATACCTCGCGCTGTTCTTTCGTGGGGTTGATGACGTATTCGCCGTCGATAAGTCCTACGGATACCGCAGAGATAGGACCGTTCCACGGAATGTCGGATATGCTGAGAGCTATTGACGTACCTACCATTGCGGCTATCTCGGGCATACAGTCGGGATCGTATGCCATAACGGTGCAGACTACCGAAACGTCGTTTCTCATATCCTTCGGGAAGAGCGGACGGATAGGACGGTCGATAACTCTTGAGATGAGTATGGACTTCTCCGAGGGTCTGCCCTCTCTCTTGCCGAAGCCGCCGGGGATCTTGCCCATAGCGTACTGCTTTTCTTCAAAATCTACCGAAAGGGGGAAGAAATCCACGCCCTCTCTCGGCTTGGGAGCTGCCGTTACGGCTACGTGTACCACGGTCTCGCCGTAGCGCACGAGGCAGGCGCCGTTTGCAAGCTGAGTCATTTTGCCCGTCTCGATAACGAGGGGTCTGCCTGCGAATTCGGTCTCGAATACCTTGTAGTTTTCAAACATTTTTCATTTACCTCCGTTTGTGGTTTTTTTCGGGAGGCGGATCTCCGGTTTAGCAATTAAACCGGAAAACAGCGGTCTCCGAGCCGTGTCGGGGCTGTTTTCTCGTTTCACTGCTAAACTCCGAAAATACGCGCTCGCCGTCTGGATGCCGGGTGCGAACAACTGAAACAAGGCAGTCTGCGGTATTGCAGACTGCCCCGAAACGATGCTTACTTACGGATACCGAGTCTTGCGATGATAGAACGGTAACGCTCAATATCTACCTTAGTGAGGTAGCTGAGAAGGCTTCTTCTCTGACCGATCATCTTGAAGAGACCTCTTCTTGAGTGATGGTCCTTCTTA
>CACWNZ010000030.1 GCA_902762335.1 uncultured Ruminococcus sp.
GCGCGTAGCCGTTGCCGTACTGATCCTGCTGCGCGTAGCCGTTGTCATACTGATCGTCATACTGTTCCTGCTGCGCGTAGCCGTCGTCATATTGCTGAGCATACTGTCCCTGCTGCGCATAGCCGTTATCGTACTGATCCTGCTGCGCATAGCCGTTATCATACTGATCGTCATACTGACCCTGCTGCGCGTAGCCGTTATCATACTGATCGTCATACTGACCCTGCTGCGCGTAGCCGTTATCATACTGATCGTTATACTGACCCTGCTGCGCGTAGCCGTTATCATACTGATCGTCATACTGACCCTGCTGCGCGTAGCCGTTGTCATACTGCCGGGCATACTGTCCCTGCTGTGCGTAGCCGTAGCCGTTCTGCGGGGCCGCGGGATAGGCAAACTCTACGGATCCGCATACCACACACGACGGAGCCTGATCGGGCAGCCTTGCGCCGCACGAAGCACATAATTTCATTTTTATCCACCTCTTGCATGAATTATTTGAATAACCGATCTATCCGAAAAATACCTAAAAGTATTATATTATATTTTATCTCACATTGTCAATATTAACAATGCATAAAAAAAAGACCCCTCGGCAGGGGTCTTTGATGTGAATAGAAATACTTTATCGTCAGATGCTCCAGAGGGTGTTATAGCCGTCCACGAAGGCGCCGCCGAAGCAGATCTCGTGGAAGCTGTCGAAGCTGTCCTTCGACTCCTCCTTCGCCTTTTTGATGCCGTCCTTGGTAAGCACGCGGAACGGAACGTCCTGCTCTGCGGGCAGCGTCTTGCCGCCGAGGATCCTCAGCGCGTAGTCAAGCATCGCATAGGCAGTCCACTCATAGCTGTGGGCAACGAGCATCTCAACGCTGCCGCTCTCGGCAAGGTCCATATCCTCGGATCTGCCGCCCGTTGCGACTATCTTGATATCCGTACCCGACTGCACTACAGCCGAAAGAGCGTCGTTTATAGCCGCATCGTCAAACACGAAGATGTAGTTTATCTTTGTATTTGACGTAAGCTCGGATTTAATCTTGTTTGCAAGACCGTTGCCTATCTCTATGGAGTTGGCGTTAACCGTGGTGCAGCTTCCCTCAGATGAAGAAACGTACTTCTCGAACTCCGCCTTGAAGCCCTTGAAGGTCGATGCCGAAAGCTCGGAATCCGTACAGCTTACGCACAGAGCGTGGATCTTCCCCTTCGTTTTGACTATGCCCCAATCCGCCATGAGCTCGCCGGCAAAGGCGTAGTTTATCGGCACGGTGTAGTCCGTGTAGTGGTCAGTCTCACCAACGCTCTTGGAGCCCGAAGATACCACCGGGATACCGTTTGCCTGAGCGTTCTCGATATAGCTTGAAATACCGTCCTTGTTTATATCGCCCGAAAGGATCACGAGATCGCTCTTTTTCTTCACGGCGCTGTTAAGACCGTCGTTCAGCGCGGATACGCTGCCGTCCGTCTCGGCTATGGTCGTCTCGCCGAAGCCTATGCGCTTTGCCGTCTTCTGAAAATTGCTCTCGACATAGGAATGGGACGAGCTCTGGGAATTCTGTGATATGAGATAGAGCTTTTTGTCCTTGGCTATCTCGTGCAGGTGAACTCGGGCAGTCCCTGATTTTTGGTTATCTTCGTGTTAAGATCCGCAAGCTGAGTATCGGTGATCTTCGGCTTGTTCGGCGCAACGCTCACCTCTACCTCCTCCTCGGAGGGCTGAGTTGACGGAAGCGCGCTTGATACCGTGGATACGGGCTTTGATGCCGGAGCATTTGAGGTATTGTTTTTCTCCGCCTCATTACCGCAGGCGGAAAGAAAAAGCGCCGAGGAAGCAAGTGACAGGCAAAGAAGCGCTGAGATGATCCTTTTCATATTATGACCCCAATCTTTTAATTGATTACGAACGCACGAGGACACGCGCCTTCTGAAAATAATAATTCTGACATACGACAATATTATATATCTATCGCGCAATGGTGTCAACAAGTAAATTGACAGTAAAAAAACGATGCTCACGAGAATTTTTGTCTTTGTTTGTGTATCATAAGGCTGTCCGCAGAAAAAACTATTATCAAAAACAAAGGGGTGACCTGCTATGCAGAGAAGGACAGACCTTGCCGTCGAAGCCGACGCTTATATAAGCGGTGATACCGACGGCGCGGAGGTCGAGAGATCATCGGTCGGCGGAGCCGAGGTCACGAGGATAGATATAAAAACGTCCCGCGCTGCCGAAGCCATAGGCAAGCCGCAGGGCAGATACGTTACTGTAGAGGGAATAAGGCTCTCGGAGCTGTACCGCGACCCGCCTGAGCTTATCACACTGATAGCCGGCGAACTGCGGAAAATGCTGCCTGATAACGGCACGGTGCTCGTCGCGGGTCTCGGCAACCGCGACGTCACGCCCGATGCTCTCGGTCCGAAATGCGCCGATATGATACTTTCCACACGGCATTTCGGCGGGGAGCTTGCGGATAATGCGGGGCTTTCATCGCTCAGGAGCGTATGCGCCGTCTCGGCGGGAGTTATGGCGCAGACGGGCATAGAGAGCAGCGAGCTCATAAAGGCTGTAACGGTATCGCTGCGCCCCTGCGCAGTCATAGCCGTAGATGCCCTCGCCGCGCGAAGCCTTAAAAGACTCGGCACCACCGTACAGCTCTGCTCAACGGGGATAGCGCCCGGCTCGGGCGTGGGCAACTGCCGCAAACGGCTTGACGAAAGCACTCTCGGAGTTCCCGTTATCGCTCTCGGCGTGCCTACCGTTGCAGACGCCGCAGCTCTTGCCCTTGAGCTTGCGGGCAGGGAGCTTATGCCCGATGAAGAGAAAAGAGCGGACGGACTTATTTGCGGGGAAAGAATGATGATAACGCCGAGAGATATAGATATGATAACCGAAAAAGCCGCCCGTCTTGCGGCTATGGCTATAAATCTTGCTCTGCAAAGCTCTTTGGACCTCGATACCCTGCTCTCGCTCATAGCATAAAAACGGACTCTTTTTCATAAGCTGTAATCAGGACAGACAGAACAAGAATAATCGGGGAGCGGAGCTATGAAAGAAAAGAGCCTTAAGAAAACTGCAGCGGTGATAGTATCCGCGCTCGTGACGGCGGCGGGTATCACCTGCGCCCTTATGAGACTGTACGGAACGGATATAGCCGCGCCCATAGATATTGCCGCGGCAGAGCTGACCCTACCCGGAGGCGGCAGGCAGTACAGCGAAGCAGAGGAGCCTTTACGGGAGCAGCAGAGCAAGGAGGAAGCTTCGGCGCAGAGCCCGCCCGAGACCGTACCCGTAAACGCGGAGGTGAGCGAGGACTTGGCAGAAAAAAGCCCTCCTTCATTATCCGCAGACTTTGAAGCCTCACAGATAAGGGAAGGAGAGCTTGAAGAATACCGCGCGGAGCACGAGGGCGAGGAGGAATATCCCGTCGACGAATTCACCGTTACGGAGGGCAACCTGAGTTTCGGCAGCGTGCAGGTGAAAAATACCTCATCTACCGATATCGATATAGAAGAGGAGCTTGAGGGCGAGCTGGGCTTTGAGCTTGAGGACACCGACGAGCCGCAGGTGCTTATATACCATACGCACACCTGCGAGAGCTATCTGACCTACGACACGGGATATTTTTACGAGAGCTTTTTTCCCCGCACCACAGACTGCGCCGAAAACGTCTGCGCCGTCGGCGAGGAGATAGCAAAGCAGCTCAACAGCAGGGGCATAGTTACCATTCACGACACGACCCTGCATGATTACCCGAGCTACAGCGGCTCCTACGACAGGAGCCTTGAGACCATAAACGCCTATCTTGAAAAATACCCCTCTATAAAGATCGTACTTGACATACACCGTGACGGAATAGGCACCGACACCGAAAAGCACAAGCCCGTTTTCACCGCAGACGGCAGAAAAGGCGCTCAGGTGATGATACTCTCGGGCTACAACTATGACGGCAGCGAGGAATTCGCCGGTTGGGAATACAATCTCAGATTCGCGCTGAAGCTCCAGCAAAAAGCGTCACAGCTTTATCCCGACATGATGCGCCCCGTGAATTTCTCTGATTTCATGTATAATATGAACGTCAACACGGGCTCGCTCCTCATAGAAGTGGGCGCCGAAGCAAACACCCTTGAGGAAGCGCGATATTCGGGCTGTCTTTTGGGAAAGGCGCTTTGCGAAATGCTCATAGAAGAGCGGGAGAAATGATTTTCGGTATAACTTAATACCTTCAGATTTATTTATGCTTGACATAAAAGCCGTAAAGCATTAAAATAATGTTATGCATAAATATAAGCGGAGGTGAATTTATGGCAGAGGATAATTACAAGATGATAGAAACGATGAACGACAACATGTGGTTTATCGGATCTCCCGTAATACTGTGCTCCATGAGACTTGCTCTTGATATGAAAACGGGAGACGTTTTTACCTCGGCAAAGTTCCAGAACGTCATGTCCGAAAATATCAGATCGATAAGCTTTGACGTTATCTGCTATGATGAATCCCGCGAGCCCATAAACAAGATAGAGAACGTCACCTTCGGAGAGCTTGACGTCCCGAGAAATACGGAATTCGGTTTTCATAGAAAAATCAAGGTACCCGATATCCGCACGAGAAACGCCGAGTACGTTATAAGGAGCGTTTCGTTCTCTGACGGACAGAGCTTTGAAAACACGGAATACAGGCGCTTTGATACTAAAATAGAGCAGAAGAATATCTATTCCGTACAGGGCGACTATAACAAGCAGTTCCTCGATCTGTGTGCAAGAAGCGGCATAGACGGCATAAATCTCGTTCTTCAGCCCGAATTTGACGACGACCACTGGCTCTGCGCCTGCGGGGCGTTTAATTGGAGCAATGAGGAGAAATGCTCTCAGTGCAGGATAAGCCGCTCGTGGCTGATAAAAAACACCGACCTTGAAGCTCTGAAAAAACGCAGGGAAGCGCAGGAGGCGGACGCGCAGCAGGTAAAGGAGCTCGTTGAGGCGATGTCGGGATCCGAAGAGGACAGAGCCGCAGAAAAAGCCGAATACGAGGCTATGAACGATCGAATAAAAGCGGAGCAGAAGAAACGGAAGTCGCAGCGTTTAAGGCGCAGTATCGTTATCATACTCGGTCTGCTCATCGTTACCGCAGGGATAATATATATCCTTATGACCTTCGTGTTCCCCGATTTTCTTGAGGCGGAGGAATATCTTGACGGGACCGATATAGTTAATACGGCTTTGCCCGCAGATACCGGGATATATGACAGGCTGCCGCTCACCGACGGCGCCGAAATATAAAATCAAACGGAGTTGAATAAAATGAAAATAATAAAGCTGCTGCTCAGTTTTACAATAGCGATACTTGATATAACCCTTTCGATAATGCTCATCAGGGCTCTCAGTGAGGAGGACGACCTCACCGAATACAGGCGCCCGGGCAACTGATGCCCGGCTATCGGCGGGAGGCAGGATATGTCGGACAGTATTGAAAAAAAGCTCCCGCATGACCACGGGGGCGGAGGAAAAGAAGTTCTGTGCAGTATGCCCGACACCGAGACGGTGCGTACCGTTGCAGAGGCAATGAAGCAGCTCGGCGACCCGAGCAGGCTCAGGATATTCTGGCTGCTTTGTCACTGTGAGGAATGCGTTATCAACATAGCTGCGGCTACGGATATGTCAAGCCCTGCCGTGTCGCACCATCTTCGCCTGCTTAAAAGCGCGGGTCTTATAATATCCGAAAGACAGGGCAAGGAGATGTACTACCGCGCGGCGGACACCCCCATGACCGAAAAGCTGCACCATACTATCGAGGAGATAGCAAGGATCTCATGTCCCGAATCGGACGTACATACAGATTAACAGATCACCCCGTATCCTTAATTTGAAAAGGATACGGGGTGTCGTTATTTCAGTATTTCCGCAAGCACGGCGTTTGACACAAGAAAGCCCCTGCGGGTCAGCCTTATACCGTCTGTGTCCGATACGGTATAGCCCGCAGCCTCGAGAGCCTGCGCCCTTCTGACGTATTTTTCGGGCAGCTCTCTGCCGAAGCGCCGTCTGAAGCGTTCATAGGTGATCCCCTCAGCAAGCCGCAGACCGAGCATTATAAACTCCTCCTCGCCGCCGCCCTCGCCGTCATCGATAAGCTCGTCGTTATAGAAGCCCTCAAACGACCTTTCGTAATATCGCCGCCTGCCGCCGATAAACGAATGCGCCGAGGGTCCGAAGCCGAAGTATTCCTCATCACGCCAATATATAAGATTATGCCTGCTTTCGTAGCCCTCTATCGAGAAATTCGAGATCTCGTACTGCCCGTAGCCGTATGACTCAAGCTCCTCCGCCGCAAAAATATAGGCTTCCGCCTGCTCGTCGTCGCCGCAAAGTCCGAGGCTGTCCTTCATGCGGTAATAGGGCGTTCCCTCCTCTATCTTCAGCAGATAGGCGGATATGTGCCTTGCGCCGTTTTCGGCGCAGAAGGCTATCGAGCGCTTCAGGCTTTCCCTAGTCTGCGAGGGCGTCGCTATCATCAGGTCAAGCGATATATTATCAAAGCCCGCAGAACGCGCGGCTCTGATACAGCGCAGAGCATCATCTCTGTTATGCAGTCTGCCCAAAAGCCCCAGCTCGTTATCGTCCGATGATTGCAGACCTATGGATACCCTGTTGAAGCCGCATTTTCTCAGCGCCTCAAAGTCGATATCCTTTTTTTCGGGATTGACCTCAAGCGTTACCTCAGCGCCCTGCGAAAGTCCGAAGCCCTCGCTTACAGCCGAGTATATGCGGCAAAGTCTTTCTGCGCCGATAAGGCTCGGCGTACCTCCGCCGAAATACAGCGTATCGGCAGCGCACGGGTATCTTCCGGCATACAGACCTATCCTGCCGCAGAGGGCGCGGGTGTATTCATCTATACGGCTCTCGTCCGCCGCCGCCGAGAAAAAATCACAGTAGGGGCATTTTCGTTTGCAGAACGGAACGTGAACGTAAACGCCCGTCATTTTTTTGCTCCCTTTCTGAGTATCAGCAGCATTTCCGCAAACAGCGTGAGCAGAGAGCCCGCAAGAAGAACTATATCAAAGCTCATAAAAGTGCTGAACGAAGCCGCAAGACCGTCGTAGGTCAGCTTGTCGCTCATTGTAAGAAAATACACGAAGGGCGATGCTCCTCCCTTTTCCACGTCCGTTATCGCGTTGTCTATCATATAAGTGAACACGACGAAGCATATCAGCACAACGAGCACCGTGCCTGTGACTATGGGTTTTTTCGGTTTATTGATTATACACACAGAAAGGACAGACAGTATGAGCGCCGCGCTTACGATGATTATTACGGGATTTATCATTTCTTTCACCTATCGAAGAAAATTCGTCTCAAAGCTCGGGCGTACCCATGCTCATAAGCATGGCCGTTTTAAGCACTGCCGTCTGGGTCTTGGCATCGGGCAGCTCGCCCCTGAGCACCATATTTACCGCCTTTTCGAGCGGTATTTTAACTACGTCAAGGAATTCTCCCTCGTCAAGCCTTTGTTCGTCATAGTGATCCACCCTGCAAAAGTAGAGATGTATTATCTCACCGCAGTAGCCCGGGCTGGGATAGAGCTTTCCGAGAGTCATATAGCCGCGCCCTACCGCGCCGGTCTCCTCAAGAAGCTCTCTTTTGCCGTTCTCGAGCGGGTCCATGCCCTTTTCAAGCTTTCCTGCGGGCAGCTCAAGCAGCACCTCCTTATACGGATAGCGGAACTGTCTTACAAACAGCAGCTCGTTATCCCCGGTAAGCGCAGCCACAGCCACTCCTCCGGGATGAGCTACAACCTCGCGGTTTGCCTCGCTCCCATCCTCAAGCTCTACCCTGTCAAGCCTGACGTGTATGACCCGTCCTACAAATTTATCCTCGCTCTTTATCGTTTTTTCATAATGCGGCATTCCTTGTCACTCCGTTCACACAGTGATCTGTTTTTCTTATGCTGAAAAAAACAGTGAATAGCGAATAACAAATAACGAATAATACAACAGTGCCCCTCGGAGGCTTACTATAAACTATTCACTATTCTCTATTCACTATTCACTGAGCCCCGGCACGCAAGTGTCGGGGCGTTTCCGTCCTCGGCGGGATTCGAACCCACGACCTTTCGCTTAGGAGGCGAACGCTCTATCCTGCTGAGCTACGAAGACATTTATAACCGACCGGTCATACCGGCACGATACTATATTATTTTACTCTCATTTTCACGGATTGTCAAGTGAAATTCCTTTTCTTTTCAGACTGCGCAGGGCGGTATCCGTTTGTAAATAAACCAAAAGAAATGCGATAATCACCGCTGTATTGTCTAAAACGATAATTCTTGAAAAAGCGATTGATATTTTATTTCTTATCATATATACTAATATCAGCGAGACAACAAAAAAACGAGGAGGAACAAAAATGTCAAAAACAGCAATAGCTACCGACAGCAACAGCGGTATTACACAGTCAAGAGCAAAAAAACTCGGTGTTTATGTTTTACCCATGTCCTTCTACATCAATGACAAGCAGTATCGCGAAGAGATAGATATATCCCAGAAGGATTTTTATAAGCTTATTTCGGAGTCAAAGACTACCGTTGCGACCTCACAGCCCTCACCTGATGAACTCACCTCATTCTGGCTCAAGCTTCTCAGGGAATACGACGAGGTAGTATATATTCCCATGTCATCGGGACTGAGCAGCTCTTGCATGACAGCCACCATGCTGGCAAAGGATTTCGGCGGCAGGGTACACGTCGTAAATAACCAGCGCATTTCCGTTACACAGTACCAATCCGTAGCCGATGCAGCCGCAATGGCAAGAAACGGCGTATCGGGCGGCAAGATAAAGAAAAAGCTTGAAGAGGAAAAACTCATATCAAGCATTTATATAACGGTAAATAACCTCAGCTTTCTTAAAAGGGGCGGCAGAGTTACCGCTGCGGGCGCGCTTATCGCAAACGTCATGAACCTCAAGCCCGTCCTTCAGATACAGGGCGACAAGCTTGACGCATACGCAAAGTGCAGAGGAATGAAATCCGCAAAGCAGAAGATGCTTGAGGCAATGCACGACGACTTTGAGGGGCGCTTCAAGGAATACGTCGATAAGGGCGAAATGGCTCTGCTCTATTCCTACTCCGATATGAGCGACGATGAGGTCAATTCATGGAGAAAGGACATAGAGGCATCCTTCCCGAAATTCAAGCTCCGCGCCGAGCCACTCTCACTGAGTATAGGCTGCCATATCGGTCCGGGCTCCCTCGCTATAGCCTGCGCAAAGATCACAAAGTCCTGAATATAACAAAAGCTGCCGCATTTTTGTGCGGCAGCCTTTTTGTTTACAGCAGTCTTAAGCCCTTTGGATATTTGTTTTTCAGCCGTCCGCCCGAGCATTTTCCGAAGCCCGTTATAATGCCCTCAACGGCAACGGCGGCATAGCCTGCGGGAAGGTCGCAGTCGGTCTCCATTCCCTGAAGGAACTGCTTTACCCTTTCGTCACCAAGCTTAAGCTCAAGCACTCTTCTCAGCATTGACGGTCTTGCCGCCATGAACAGGGCGTGGGCGGGCTCGAGTCTGCCCTTTTTCAGCTCTCCCGCAAATATGCCCGCCCTTATTATTCCCGCGTTTTTCACCTGCGGCATAAGAGCGGGCAGAATGAACACCTTATCGTTTACTGCGCTTATCTCGCCCTGCGGCAGAGAAGTGAATATCTCCGATAGCAGTCTGACAGCTTCCTCTGTTTTGCTGTCGGGCTTTTTCTTTATTGCAGGGGCGCAGGCGCTCCCGGTACTGCCGCGCTTTCTGAGCTTTGCGGCAAAGTGACCCTCGCCGCCCTCAATCGGGGTTATCCTTACGGCGCAGGAAAGCTCCGTACTTCTGCCGAAGGGCTCGTTTATCCCAACAGGCTCGAAATCCTCGTGCGTGCGCAGGAATTCCTTTATAACGCCTTCGTTCTCCTCATACGAGAACGTGCAGGTCGAATAAACGAGGGTACCGCCCTCCTTCAGCGCTTTGCACGCCGAGTTGAGTATGGAGAGCTACCTTTCGGCGCAGGCTCTCACGTGCTCGCGGCTCCAATGGGCTATGGCGTCGCTGTCCTTTCTGAACATTCCCTCGCCCGAGCAGGGAGCGTCAACGAGCACCCTGTCGAAAAAGCCCTTCAGTCCCTCGCACAGCGCCTCGGGATAGCAGGACGACACCACGCCGCCCGCAATTCCCATGCGCTCATAATTCGAGAGAAGTATCTGCGCGCGGCTCTTTATCACCTCGTTAGACCACAAAAGTCCCGTACCGCCGAGACATGAGGCTATCTGCGCGGACTTTCCCCCGGGCGCGGCGCACAGATCAAGCACCTTATCTCCCTTTTGTACGTCAAGCAGACTTACCGCCGAAGCCGCAGAGGGCTCCTGAGCATAGAAAGCCCCCGCATGATGCAGGGGGTGCTTTCCTATGCCCTGAGAATCCCCGCCGTAATAATAGCTGTCCCTGTAGAACGGGCTTTGCCTTGTTTCATAGGGCAGAAGCGGCAGCAGGCTTTCGGGCTCCGCCTTAAGGCGATTTACGGAGATCCCCCTGAACGGCTCGTCGTTTATTCTGTTAATATATTCATCAGTATCGTCGCCGAGAACAGCTCTCAGCTCGTCAATAAAATCTCGGGGCAAGCTTATCATGGTTTCCTCCTGATGACCCGTCCGTCAAAGTCTGAAGCCGAAGGGCATAAGCTCCTCCAGACGCAGAACTCTGTAATTATCGGGCGGGCTTACTATTATAACGGAAAACTCTCCGCCGCAGTGCTCCGCCATGATTTGACGGCATATCCCGCAGGGAAAGCACTCCTCGCCGTCCCTGCCGCCGGCTATCGCTATGGCTCTGAACTTCCTCTCGCCCTCGGATATTGCCTTTGCAAAGGCGGCAGTCTCTGCGCATACTCCTGCGGGATATGAGCAATTCTCCATATTCACCGCAGTATATATCCTTCCGCTTTCGGCAAGAAGCGCCGCGCCTACCCTGAAATCCGAGTAGGGCGAATAGCTGTTTTTCCTTATCTCAACAGCCCGTGACACGAGCTCCTTTATTATTTCCTCGTCCATGCCGCGCCTTATTCCGTTACAACTATAGTACCCTGAGG
>CACWNZ010000031.1 GCA_902762335.1 uncultured Ruminococcus sp.
CAGCCGCAATCCCGTTGGCTTTAGCCGGTGGGTTAAGGCTGCCAAAAGCGTAGCTTTTTTGTTATAACAACAGTAGGGACGGTTCAGCCCGAATTTACGTCTGTGGAGTTAGTAGGTTACGAGGACGATGAAGCAGGAAGCCCATTGGCTTTAGACAATGGGTAGTTCACCAATATTTCAAGGAGGTCAATTACCATGGCAGTACCCAAGAGAAAAACATCTAAAGCAAGAAGAGATAAGAGACGTTCGGCAGTATGGAAGCTTCAGGCTCCCGCCCTCTCAAAATGCCCTAACTGCGGCGAATTCAAGCTCGCTCACAGAGCCTGCACAAGCTGCGGTATGTACAGAGGCAGACAGGTAATAGCTACAACAGAGGCTTGATAGACCATATCGGCTCACGGCTAAAACAGAGAAGGAGAGATCCTTCTCTTTTTTGTCATTTAGCCTGAAAGGGCAATACTATGCAATACTATAAGGAATGATAAAAATGTATGGTCATGAGATAGCTGACAGTCAGCTTGCGATTTCCGAATACTTCAAATCATATATGGATATGCTCACAGCGTACAGAGCAGCCCGTGCGGATGAGATTGAAGAGATGCTCCGGATGTATTATGATGCGGAGTCGGGCTATTCTCCTGATCTTGATAGTCTGCCTCAGCTTGATATGTACCTCTTGAGATACGCAACGGCTAATTTCTTTGAGTATATGATCATGTACGACCTTGCTATACAAAAGCTTAGGAACAAAGATCATCTGGCCGTTGCTTCGCTGGGCTGCGGTTCAAAGATAGATGCGCTGTCACTCGCCTTTGCTGCGCAGTATTACGGCATGACGCCTGATAGTCTGCTGTATTTCGGCGTTGATCCTGTTGACTGGAAGAGAAAGTTTGTTGTGTCGCGGGATTATATTGCTAATATGCGTTTTATGCAGGAGGGGTTGGAGCAGTTTTTCACTGAGGATACTCCATACTATAAGCTGTGTAAGATATTTGTGTTTGCGAAGGTGCTGAGCGAGGACTTTGACACTGCGGAGCTTGAGAATGAGATACAAAATGCTATGCGAGATTATCCCTACGATGAGGTAGTAGTGTCGTTTTCTCTGCGCAGCAGGAACTGTACGACCGATCTTGACATATCCGACCGCATTATTGCCGCCTTTATTTTCGGCATGGGCGGCATAGAAAACTGTGTTGTCGACTGTACTTATTCTAACGAGGGAACAGCTTCACAGAGAAAGATACGCGCGGCTCTTGAGTATATGGAAAGATCATATGTTATGGACGGTACTGAATTCAGGACGGATCCGATAGTTTTCAACAGTGACATGCCCGAGGCCTATGAGAACATGGTCGCAAAGCCATATTATCTTGTGCACCCGCTTTTCAGAAAAACCGCAAGTGTTGACGGTTACTTAAGGGATCTGAGGAATGCAGGCTATGTCAGTCCGAACGGGGATGCTCTGTATCCGTCCGCGAATGTCGATCCTATGTGCCTTCGTATCATACATATCAGGAAAAGACTCCCATATGAGAATGAAGATCTTCCGTTTTGAATACTATCTGAGGTGAACAAATGATATTGAGTGCAAGCAGAAGGACGGATATTCCCGCCTTCTTTTCAGATTGGTTCTTCAACCGCGTGAAAGAGGGATATTTCCTTGTGAGAAATCCCGAGTTCCCGCGCAAGGTGAGCAAAGTAATGCTCTCTCCGGAGCTGATAGACTGTATTGTGTTCTGGACAAAAAATCCTGTTCCTATGCTCTCTAAGCTCGACAGGCTGAAGGACTATGATTATTATTTCCAGTTTACCCTTACAGGCTACGGCAGAGATATAGAGACAAATCTTCCGGACAAGAAAAAGGTACTGATACCGGCTTTTATCCAGCTTTCTGAAAAAATAGGCCCTGAAAGGGTGATATGGCGATACGATCCTATCCTCTTCAACGAAAGATATACTGAGGAATACCATCTCAGGGCATTCTCCGAAATAGCCTCATCACTCAAAGGACATACCGAAAAATGTGTCATCAGCTTTGTGGATGACTACTTAAAGATAAAAAAAACTATGAGAAGCCTTAACGAATACAAGCTCAGCGATGACGGGCTGCTCGGCTTTGCAAAGAAAATATGCGATATTGCCGCCGATAACGGTATGAAAATGGCGACCTGCGCCGAAAAGTTAGAGCTTTCCTCTGTCGGTATAGAACACAATGCCTGCGTAGACAGGGAACTGATAGAAAGGATAACAGGCGGCAGGCTCAGGGTCGGCAAGCATAAGGCGCAGCGCGAGGCTTGCGGATGCGTGGAGAGCATTGAGATGGGTGCGTATAACACCTGCTCAAACGGCTGTAAGTACTGCTATGCAAATTACAGTCCTGCAAGCATAGTTGAAAACCTGAAAAATTACGACCCTGCTTCCCCGATGCTTTGCGGAACGCTCAGTCCTGACGATAAAGTATCCGAAACAAAGATGAGGTCGCTTCTTGACCTTAACATAACATTCTGAACAGGGGAGGGAGCTTATGTCCAAACGACCCGTAATAGCAATAGTCGGCCGCCCCAACGTGGGCAAGTCAACCCTTTTCAATAAGCTCGTCGGTCAGAGGTTGGCAATAGTCAACGATACCCCGGGCGTAACGCGCGACAGGATCTTCGGCGAATGCGAATGGCGCGGCAGAAAGGTATCTTTGGTGGATACCGGCGGCATAGAGCCGTATTCCGAGGATATTATCCTCAGACAGATGAGAAGGCAGGCTCAGCTTGCCATAGATGCCGCCGACGTGATCGTTCTCGTTACCGACCTGACGAGCGGCGTAGTCGCTACAGACCACGACGTTGCAATGATGCTCCAGAAGAGCAACCGCCCCGTCGTTCTGTGCGTAAACAAATGCGATAAGGTGGGCGAGCCCGATCCCGCCTTTTACGAATTCTATAATCTCGGGCTCGGCGACCCCATTCAGGTATCGTCGGTGCATGGTCATGGAACGGGCGACCTGCTCGATGCGATATTCGAGCATCTTCCCGAGCAGTCCTCAGACGATGACGACGACGAGACCATAAGCGTTGCCATTATCGGCAGACCCAACGCAGGCAAGTCCTCACTCGTCAATAAGATAACGGGAGAGGAAAGGTGCATAGTATCCGATATAGCGGGTACGACCCGCGACAGCATAGATACCGTCATCGAAAACAAGCACGGGCGCTTCCGTCTGACGGATACGGCGGGTATCAGACGAAACAGCCGTATAGAGGACGAAATAGAAAAATACAGCATTATCAGAGCCAAAATGGCTATAGAGCGCAGCGACGTCTGCCTCATAATGATAGACGCCGCCGTAGGCTTTGCCGAGCAGGATTCCAAGATAGCAGGGCTTGCCCACGAATCCGGCAAGGCGTGCATCATAGTCGTCAATAAATGGGACGCCATTGAAAAGGACGACAGGACCATGAACGAGTTTCGCAAAAAGCTCGAAAAGGACTTTTCGTTTATGTCCTACGCGCCTATGATATTCATATCCGCAAAGACGGGACAGAGGATCGACAGGCTGTTTGAGCTGATAGTTACAGTCGTCAACTCCGCCGCCATGAGAATATCCACGGGCGTTCTCAACGACCTTCTCGGCGAGGCTGTCGCAAGAGTGCAGCCGCCTACGGATAAGGGCAGAAGGCTCAAGATACTCTACATGACTCAATCGGGCGTAAAACCGCCGACATTTGTTTTCTTTGTCAACTCCGCCGAGCTGTTCCATTTTTCCTATCAGAGGTACCTCGAAAACAGGATAAGAGAGACCTTCGGAATGCAGGGTACCCCGATACGCTTTATCATAAGGGAACGCGGAGACAAGGAAAAGCAGTAGCTTAAGAACAAGAGGTGTTTTTTTTGGAGGAATTATCAGGATTTTTTTCCGCTTGCTGGCTTCAGATAATAATCGCCGCAGTCGTGTCATATCTGATAAGCAGCGTCAATACTTCCATAATAGTGACCAAGATAGTAATGCATAAGGATATAAGGACCATGGGCAGTGGCAATGCGGGCTTTACAAACGTGCTCAGGTGCGTTGGCAAGGTCCCCGCCGTAATAACCTTTATCGGTGATTTCCTTAAGGGAATAATATCCGTATCGGTGGCAATGCTGCTCATGCTTACCGTAAAGGGCGCAAATGCCGATCTTTACATGGGCTATGTTATGTATATAGCGGGTCTGTTTGCGGTAGTGGGTCACACTTTCCCCATATATTATAAATTCAAGGGCGGCAAGGGAGTCGTCACTACCTTCGCCGTAATGCTTATGACGGATTGGCGCACGCTCGTCTGCGCACTGCTGATATTTGCCCTTATTTTTGTTATAACGCACATAATCTCGGTCTGCGCCCTTGTTAATTTCACTCTGTATACCTTCACGGCGTTCGGTTGGAGATTCCTGGACTACAAGGGTATAACCTCGTCGTGGTCGCCCATGCCCTCGCCGACGATACCCTTCGTTATTTTCTCTGCGGTAACGGCGCTGCTTATAGGTGTGCTCGTTATAGTGCGGCACAAGGACAACATAAAGCGCCTTATGAACGGCACCGAGAAAAAAATAAAGGCAAAAAAATGACCTCAGCCCGATCCTTCGCTTTACAGAACGGTCGGGCGTCTTTTTTTGGGATCTGTTTATCGTTTTCAATAAAAAATCCTCTCTTGTTCAAGTATCATGTACGAAAAACAGTATAAAATCTACTTGTAGTTATTTTGAAAATATGATATAGTAATAAAGAATGAAAAGAAAACTGCAATAACAGGGTGATGTTTATGAATTTATGGCTTGACCTCGGAATAGCGGCTCTTATCCTTCTTTTCGGATATACGGGCTTCAAGAGAGGACTCATCTACATGGTCCTTCACGCAGCAGGAACTATCGTGGCTATGGTCGCCTCGGCATTTCTGTCATCAATGTTCTCACTGCTTGTTTATAATCTTATTTTCAAGCAGAATATCATCAACGGGCTTGCGGAGGCTACCGCAAAGATAACCACCTCTGATCCCGCGCAAATGGCTCAGCAGACGCTCGAGTCGGTGTCCAATTTTTCGCTTAACGTCTTTTCATTCCTCGGGCTTGACAGCAAGGCACTCTCCGATACGCTTCAGAAGTCTGTGCTCGGCATACCCGAAACGGTAGAGGAGATAATAAGACCCTTTGCGGTAAAAATGATCTCCTGCGTACTCACGATAGTATTTTTCCTCATACTTATGATAGTCGTCAGCTTTATTGTAAAGAAGCTCTCCGCTATGATCAACAAAATATCGATCATCGGCATACCCAATATGATATTGGGCGCCGTGGTAGGCGTTGTTCAGGGTATATTTATCTCTATGCTGATGACTCTGATACTCTATTTTGTAATGATGTTCATATCACCGAGCCACTGCGATGCTCTCAGAGAGAGCATCGGCAACACGATATTCTATTCGCTTATCACAAAGATAAGTCTGCCCGAGCTGATAATAAATTGGCTCTCGGCAATATAAGAGAGATCGTTTATCCTCTTGAGAAAGGAGGGCTATCGGACCAAGATGCGCATATCCATCAAGAAAAACATCAACGTGCCTAACGCGCTTACATTATTCAGGATCGTTCTTATCGTCCCGCTTATGAGATCACTTCTGAAGCAGGATTTCATCATGGCAGGGGTAATGATATTGCTTTCGGGCATTTCGGATATGCTTGACGGCTTTCTTGCGCGCAGGCTCGGTCAGATAACCGACCTCGGCAAGATACTCGACCCGATAGCCGACAAGCTAACGCTCATTGCCGTGGTGATCTGCGCAAACGTGCTCTATCCCGAGATAATGCCGTTCATAATAGTGCTGTTCACAAAGGAGCTTCTCATGCTCAGCGGCGGCGCGTTCCTTCTGAGATTCAGGATAAAGCCGCCCGCAGCAAAATGGTACGGCAAGCTTTCTACCGTATTGTTCTATACGTCTATCACCACGCTTATTCTTTTAAGAGCGATATGGGGCTATTCCAACAGGACGCTTTCGCTCGTCCTGCTCTCTGTCACAACGGCATCAATGCTTTTCTCGCTCGTGATGTATTTTCTGCTTTTCCTCAGGATCGTAAGAGAAAGCAAAAAGAACGGTCATATTCAGGGGACAAATGACAAAACAGACACGCAGGATACTCCTGCAAACGAATAATTAACTCTGCTGCGGCAGAAGTTATCCAAAGGCATAGATTTTTACCTACAGTAAAAAGGAAGGGAGATATTTTTTATGGTGCTTTGCAGTAAATGTAATAAAAGACCGGCAGTCGTGTTCGTATCCAATACGGCGGATTCATCGGATTCGGTCGGCTACTGCCTTACCTGCGCAAGAGAGGCGGGCATAAAGCCCGTTACCGATATTATGGAAAAAATGGGTATATCCGAGGACGATATCGACAGAATGCAGAATCAGATGAGCGAGCTTATGGAGTCGGGTATGATACCCGAGGATATGAGCGAGCTTATGAACGGCGAGGACGATATGGGCGAGGGAGAGCAGGAGGACGATGACGACTTCAGCAGAGGCGGCGCGCCCGCATTTCCTCCGTTCTTCAAAAACCTCTTCTCCGGCGGCGCAGGCAAAAGCAAGGCGGAAAAGGACGACAAGGGCAGAAAGGACGACCAAAAGGCGCAGAAAAAGCGCAAGCGCAAGCATCTTGACGCCTACTGCACGGATCTTACCGACAAGGCAAGAAACGGAAAGATAGATAGAATTGTCGGCAGAGAGAACGAGCTTGACAGAGTTATCCAGATACTCAGCCGCAGGACAAAGAACAATCCTTGTCTCATAGGCGAGCCGGGCGTAGGTAAGACCGCTATAGCCGAGGGTCTTGCGCTCAGGATAGCGCAGGGCAGCGTTCCTATGAGGCTTCAGAAAAAGGAGATACATCTTCTTGATATGACGGCTCTCGTTGCAGGCACTCAGTTCAGAGGACAGTTCGAGAGCAGGATAAAGGGGCTCATAGACGAGGTAAAGGCTGACGGCAACGTCATTCTGTTTATCGACGAGGTACACAGTCTCGTCGGCGCAGGCGATTCCGAAGGCTCTATGAACGCCGCAAATATAATGAAGCCCGCTCTTTCAAGGGGCGAGATCCAGGTCATCGGCGCAACTACCTTCAACGAATACAGAAAGTACATCGAAAAGGACGCGGCTCTTGAGAGAAGATTCCAGCCCGTTACCGTAGCCGAGCCCTCTGTCAGCGAGACTATAGATATCCTTCTCGGCGTAAAGGGCTATTACGAGGACTACCACAGGGTAAGAATGGCTGACGATATAGTCAGAAAAACGGTCGTTCTCTCTGAGAGATATATAACCGACAGATTCCTTCCCGATAAGGCGATAGACCTTCTTGACGAGTCCTGCACTCATGCGGCGCTCAGAAACAAGGAGCTTGAAGCCTTCGACAGAGACACCGCAAGGCTTGACGAGCTGAAAAATCAGGAGGAGGAGCTTGCCTCCGATACGGATATCGACTATGAGAAGCTTGCCACCGTAAAGAGCGAAATAGCGAGACTTGACAAAAGCCTTGAAGAAAGAAAGGGTCAGGATCTCACTGCCGAGGTAAGCGAGGAGGACATTGCCCACGTTATAGAGCTGTGGACAGGCATTCCCGCATCAAAGGTGCAGGAGAACGAGCTGAATAAGCTTGCCGACCTTGAGGATCAGCTCAAGAGCAAGGTGATAGGTCAGGACGAGGCGGTAAAGGCTCTTGCGGCGGCAGTAAAGCGCAGCAGGGTGCAGATAAGCCCCAGGCGCAGACCCGCTTCGTTCATATTCGTAGGACCTACGGGCGTAGGAAAGACCGAGCTTGTAAAGGTGCTTGCAGCCGAGCTGTTCAACACTCCCGAAACTCTTATCAGACTCGATATGTCCGAATACATGGAAAAGCACTCGGTATCGAAGATAATCGGCTCACCTCCGGGCTACGTCGGCTATGAGGAGGCAGGTCAGGTCACCGAAAAGGTAAGGCGCAGACCCTACTCGGTGCTTCTCTTCGATGAGATAGAAAAGGCTCACCCCGACGTTCTGAATATACTTCTTCAGATACTTGACGAGGGTGTGCTTACCGATGCCCAGGGCAGAAAGGTCAACTTTGCAAATACCGTTATCGTCATGACCTCCAACGCGGGCAGCGAAAAGAAGGAAAACGCCCTCGGCTTTGCCAAGACTCAGGCAGAGGCGACCGCCGAAAAGGTGAGAAAGGCGCTCTCGGAGTTCCTTCGTCCCGAATTCATAAGCAGGCTTGACGAGATAATCATATTCAGATATCTCACCGAGGAGGACTTTGTTGCTATCTCTGCGCTTATGCTCAATGAGTACATCGATACGCTCAAGGAAAAGGGCATAGCCTTCAGCTATGACGAAAAGGCTCAGAGACTGCTTGCCAAAAAGGCGTACGGCGGCAAGAGCGGCGCAAGGGATCTGAGAAACCTTATCCGCAAGGAAGTAGAGGACAGGATAGCCTCTGCTATAGTTGAGAGCCGCACAGGCTCGCTCATCGGTATCCACGTTACCGCTGAAGATGACAATATCAAGCTTGATATTCTCTGATACAAATATACGATAAAATGCGGCTTTCCGCTTCAGTCTCCTTCGAGCCGAAGTGAAAAGCCGTTTTTCATTAAGCTGAAATTATTTCAATATATTATTTACCTTCAATTCATGATCTGTCAAAACCGGATATATAATAAAGCGTTATCATTGTTGATAAAAAAGGGGGGAAGCCTCATGAAAAAAATACCGGCATTAGTTATATGTCTGATGCTTTCTCTCGGCTGCGGTGCGTGCAGTCCTGAGGGAAGCGGAGAACGGCATGAAATAAATACGGAGAACAGCTTTGAAGTGATCTCAGGGGGGACAAAGCAGGACGCATCATCAGATGAGGTCAGCGTCAGATCTGAAGACGGCTCGGAGCATATCCATTCCGAAAGCGGATCTGATTATGCAGCGGCTCTTTTCGAAAAGGACGTTCTTGAAATAAATATAACCGCAGATGAGTCCGAGTGGCAGGAAATGCTCAGGAACGCGGCATCAAAGCCGTGGGTGAAATGCGGCGTTGAAATAAACGGAGAAAAGCTTGCCGACGTCGGAGTCAAGCCGAAGGGCAATACTTCATTGTCACAGGTGCTTCGGGACGGCGGCACGAGATTCAGTCTGAAGCTCAATTTCGGTAAATATACCGACGGTCAGACCTTCCACGGGCTTGATAAGCTTGCGCTGAACAATATCTATTCCGACACCACCTATATGAAGGAATATATGTCCTACAAGCTCATGGAATATATGAGCGTGCCGTGTTCGATGTGTACCTTTGCGAATATCAGCGTAAACGGCGAGCATTTCGGCTTCTATCTTGCCGTAGAGGACGTTGACGAGAGCTTTCTTGACAGGGTATACGGCGAGGGTAATGAAATTGAAGCCTACAAGCCCGATGCAATGGATACTCAGATGGCGCAGGCGATGAACGGACAGCAGTTCACTCCGCCCGAGGGAATGCTCCCGCAGAGCACAGTGACGGACAGCCGGTACCGCCGGGAGGAATGCTCCCGCAGAGCAGTGACGGACAGCCGGTACCGCCGGGAGGAATGCTCCCGCAGAGCAGTGACAGACAGCCTGTTCAGCCTGATAAGCAAAGACCCGATATGGCAGGCGGCAGAGACGGCGGCGTAAGGGGAGTAGATCTGACTTATTCGGACGACTCTGTCGAGAGCTACAGCAATATATTCGACAATGCGGTGACCAAGCCTACGGACGAGGACAAGAGCAGGCTGATCTCCACGATAAAGGGTCTTAACGAGGGAACGGATATTGAAAAGTACGTTGACGTAGACGAGGTGCTCAGATACCTTGCCTGCAATGTCTTTCTTGTAAATCTTGACAGCTACCTTTCGTCAAACTGTCACAACTATATCCTTGCCGAAAACAACGGCGTGATCTCTATGCTGCCGTGGGATTACAACCTTGCATTCGGGACTATGGACAGCGAAAGCGCCGAAGAAGCCGTCAACTACGCGATAGATACGGCACTTAACGGTGTATCAGCCGAAAAAAGACCTCTCGTGACCAAGCTGCTCGAAAATGAGGGATACCGTGAGAAATATCACGCCTATCTCAGACGGATAGCCGAGGAATACGCTGCAGGAGGCTTGTTTGACAGGACCGTTGACAATGCCGCAGCCGTAATAGACAGCTATGTAAAGGCTGACACCACCTCGTTTTACGGGTACGATGCCTTTAAAGAGGGCATAGCTGCACTCAAGCTCTTTGCATCGCTCAGAGCAGAGAGCGTAAAGGCTCAGCTTGACGGAACGATACCCTCATATCAGTCCGACAGGAACGACAGCACCGTTCTTACCGATGCATCGTCGCTTTCTCTTGACAAGCTCGGGGCTATGAACAAGGGAAACAAAGAAAACCCCGAGAAAAGACAAAAGCCTGCAAGATCGTAAAAAATTACTGCCGCAAGGATCGATCCCTGCGGCAGTATTTGTTTGGTATGGAATTTTTATGCTTTCTTGACTACCTTCAGTGTGAGTATCTTGGCAACTATTCTGCCCCTTGCGTCCTTTACCTTTACCTTGAAGGTGTAGGTGCCTGTGGACTTGGGCTTGAAGGTTATCTTGCTCTTTGTGCTGTAGCTTCTGAGCTCCGAGAAAGCAGCCTTGCTGCTCTTCTTGTAATAAACCGCGTACTTATAGGGAGCGAGTCCGCCGTAGCCTGCTGCCTTTATGACAACGCTCTTGCCGAGGGTTATTTTCGCAGCGGAAATAGTGGACTTGTTCTTGAGCCCGGGCTTAACGGTGACCGTAAACTTCTTTCTTGCGAGAGAGCCTTCCTTATCCTTTGCGGATAAAAGCTCGCCGATAACGGTATCGAGAAGAGCAACCGCCATATAGTAAACCTTTCCGTCCACTGCCTTTACCTTTGCGTATTCGTCGTTCGGGTTTACGCAAAGACCGATGTTGGAAGGCAGGGTCCAGGGTGTGGTTGTCCATGCGAGGAAGTATGCATCCTCGTCTTTTACCTTAAAACGTACGATTGCGGTACGATCCTTGATGGTCTTGTATCCCTGTGCCAC
>CACWNZ010000032.1 GCA_902762335.1 uncultured Ruminococcus sp.
TGGTATCATACTTCAGGCCCGCGGCAACCGGCACGGGCGGCGCCTTGCGCCGCATGGTACTTTTTCCGCCGCCGCAGCCCGTAGGGCTGCTTTCCGGCTGTTTCTTCATAAACTTTGAGTTCTTCATTCTATCAAAGTTACCGTGCCTGCTTTATCATAATGTGGAATTTGGAATTTGTAGTTTGGAATTATCTGGGCTTCGTCACGCCTGCGGCGTGCCACTGTCTCGCCTGCCGGCTCGGTCGGCGCTTCTGCTTCGCAGAGGTCTCCACCGAAGACCCGCGCCCCTAAAGGGGAGGCTTAAAAGGCTCCCTCCGAGAGGGAGCTGTCAGCGAAGCTGACTGAGGGAGTGCCTTGCTGACAAGGGGAGTGCTTCGCAGAGAAAATCGTTCTTCTACAAAAGCTTACTATAATGCCCGCAGGGCGACCATTATTATTCACTATTCATTATTCTTTATTCTTTATTATCTTCTTCCGGGTGAGTTAAATGAAAAAACACACAACAAAAAAGAATAGATTGCCTCGCCCGCATATATTCGGGGCGCTGTGGTTTCTGTCGGCGGTGCTGGTCATTGCCTTTTCGGTGGCGCTGTTCACGTCTTATGACAGCGTTACCAACGTGCTGTCGGCGGGGTCGCTGAATATTAGTCTTATCGAGGAAAAATACGACAGCGCGCCCGCTTCGGAGCGGGATAAGGTCATGCCGCGAAAGATCACGGCAAAGGACCCGAAGATAAAGAATACCGACAGAACTGACGCGTTTGTTTTCCTTGAGGTAAAGGTACCGACCGCGCTGATAACAGAGGTCGGGGACGACGGCACGAGAAAGCCCGAGACGTATCAGGAGCTGTTTTATCTTAAGACAAACGACGATACGAAGGACACCTCTACGACCCTCAATACTGCGCCCGCTTCGGCAGACGATAACGGCTATTGGATAGAGCTGCCCTCTTATGAAACGGGTACGGACTGCCGCGGCGAATACCGTACATACGTGTTCGGCTACAGTACCTATATAAAGACGGGGGAGAGCACCGAAACGCTGTTTGATTACGTTATGTTCAAGAACTTCGTGCGCTCACGGTACGTTGACGGCAGGGTGCTCGGAATAACCGTGAACGCCGTCGGCATACAGGCTCAGCACCTGCCCGATACGCTTGCCGATACGGGCAGCGGGAGAATGATACAGACAGAGGAAACTCTTACACGCATTTACAGCTATGCACAGCGCAAATGAGCCATACTACAGAAAGGGGTGAGCCGATATGGATACCGCAAAAAAGAAAAAAAGAATAAAGACGGCGGCGCTTCTTCTGCTCGCGCTCAGTCTTGCGGCTATGCTGACGGTCAGCCTGAGCCTGTCGTATCTTGTTGCGAACAGGTCTAAGGAGAACGTGTTTGTCATAGGCTCCGTCGGGCTCGAGCTTATCGAGAACGGCTTTCCCGAGGATAAGCAGTCGCGCACACTTGCGCCGGGGGACAGGGTAACAAAGCAGCCCTGCGTAATGAATACGGGCAGCAATGCCGAATATGTTTTTATCAGCGTTACGCTCCCGCTGTATGAAGTTATAACCGTTAATGATGAGCATAAGCTCAACGAGACTGAAAAAGTCAGACGCGAGATATTCAACCTGCTCAGCACCGATACTGACAAGCGCACGGTAAGCGCCCCTGCGGATTTCACTGTCAGTGATATAGGCGTTCTTGAATATTCCTCATCCTACGAGCTCGTCCGTGCAGATGAAGATCTTGAAAAAAATACGCATACCTATTATTTTGGCTATAAAAAGCTTCTGCAGCCGACAAACACGCCCACGGAAAAGCTCTTTGAGGAGCTTCAGCTCCGTTCGCTGCTTGAGGGAGAGGTACCCGCCGATGCAGAGAACACCGTCACCGTGACGGCATACGGCATTCAGTCTGACGAGCTGCCCGACGAGCTTATGCCCGCCGATAAAAACGTTCCCTCAGTTGATGAGCTGTCGGCGATACTTGCGGTCTATATGAGACAGGAGGTGCAGCTCTGATGACTAAGAAAAAGCTGTTCATACCCCTTCTGACGGTGCTTCTTGCGGTGCTGCTTTCGGCGGCGATAGCGGGCGCGTATTTTGCCGATGCGGGCAGCCGCGAGAATAAAGTCTACGTCGGAGATGACGTAATAGAAATATCCGAGGACTTCGAGCCGCCCGTAGAGCAGCAGACGGGCTCAAACCTCTACAAAAAGCAGGTCACGGTAGTAAATCACGGCACAACGCCCTGCTTTATAAGAGTCTATGCCGATTTCTCCGACAGCGGAACACGCTCCCGTTCGTCCCTCTCAAATGACGGCACACACTTCTACAAAGCCGAGCGCGACCTCACGGACAGCAGCACCTACGTAAGCAGTCTGACCGTTACCGCACCCGATTGGGAATTCGTCCCCGACAGCGACACGACCCCTCTTGCGGGCTTCTTCTATTACAAGATCCCGCTCATGCCGGAGCAGTCCACCTCATCTCTGTTTAAATACGTTTCCACACAGGTAAACGACCCCGACGAGATGATACAGTTCGACATAAACGTATATGCCGAGTCCTGTCAGGTCACTGACCTTCACGGCAATACATACCTATCATACCGCCCTGCGTGGGAGGACTTTCTATCAAGAAGCGGAAGCAGAGAATAGTGAATAGTGAATAGTGGTTAGTGGTTAGTGGTGCGGAAGAAATGAATAATGAATAATTGCGGTGAAACCCCTCAGTCACGGCTTTGCCGTGACAGCTCCCCTGAATGGGAGCCGAATAAAAGCCTCCACTTTAGGGGAGGTGCCGGGCATAGCGAGGCGGAGGGGTTTTCACTATGACTTTTGCACGGTCTGCATTCCAAAATCCACATTATGATAAGCAGGCACCGGCGGCACTCCGCTTGGGTAAAACAGACAAATTTATAATATTTCTGTTCGGAATGTTGACAAATATATACAATGGTGGTATTATATCATGGTGACAAAGTCACAAGGACAGACCATAGCGGTCTGAAGTAAGAGATAAAAAGGAGAACAAAAACAAGATGAACACATGGGGTTATGAGGCAGTATTCTATCAGATCTATCCGCTGGGCTTTTGCGGGGCGCCGTTTGAAAATGACGGGGTGCAGGAGCACAGGATACTGAAGGTTATCGATTGGGTCGACCATATCGCGGAGCTGGGCTGCAATGCGGTATATTTTTCGCCCGTATTCGAGTCTGATACACACGGATATAACACAAGGGACTACTGTAAGATAGACTGCCGTCTCGGTACGAACGAGGACTTCAAAAAGGTCTGCGATGCACTGCACGAAAAGGGGATAAAGGTCGTGCTCGACGGCGTTTTCAATCACGTCGGCAGGGGCTTCCCGCAGTTCAGGGACGTGCTTGAGAAAAGATGGGACTCACCCTATAAGGATTGGTTCAATATAAACTTCGACGGCAACAGCAATTATAACGACGGTCTGTGGTACGAGGGCTGGGAGGGTCACTACGACCTTGTAAAGCTCAACCTTAAAAATCCCGCAGTCGTTGACCACCTTCTCGGCGCTGTCAAATTCTGGGTCGATGAGTTCGGCATTGACGGCATAAGGCTCGACGTTGCCTATTGTCTCGATTTCGACTTTCTCAGAAGGCTCAGGAGCTTTACCAACGGTCTTAAGGAGGACTTCTTCCTTATAGGCGAGCTGCTTCACGGGGATTATTCCCGCTGGGTAAACAACGATATGCTGCACTCGGCAACGAACTACGAATGCTATAAGGGTCTTTTCTCAAGCTTCAATTCCATGAATATGTTTGAGATCTGCCACTCGCTGAAAAACCGCTTCGGTCCCGAGCAGTGGTGTATGTACAGGGGACTTCACCTGCTTTGCTTTGCCGATAACCACGACGTAACGAGAGTGGCAAGCATATTGACTAACCCGAAGCACCTGCCCCTCGTATATACGATGCTCTTCGGTATGCCGGGAATACCCTGCGTTTACTACGGCAGCGAATGGGGAGCAAAGGCGGAAAAGAAGGACGGCGACCCCGCTCTGAGACCCTGCTTTGAAAAGCCCGAGGAGAACGGGCTTACCGAGCATATCCGCAGACTCGCAAAGGCGCACAGGGAATGCAAGGCGCTGTGCTACGGCGATATAAAGATTCCCGTTCTCACAAACAAGCAGTGCGTCATTCAGCGCGATTTTGACGGTCAGAGGGTGTTCGTGGCTATCAATGCGGACGATCAGCCCTATACGGCGCACTTTGACGCGGGCTACGGTCTTGCGGACGACCTTGTAACGGGCAAGGTGCACGATTTCGGCGGCGGCAGCGAGATCGAGCCGATGAGCAGTCATATCTGGGTATGCAAGTAAGAACATAAGTTCAGTACGGCAGGCAGGGCTGCGCATAAACGTAATCTGTATGCAGAATTAAAAATAGGGAGGTATTTTTATGAAAAACAGAAAGAGATCAGTCAGCAGTATTATTTTTGTTATGGTTATCGTTGTAAGCCTGTTGGTTCCGGGACTGACTGTTTATGCAAGTCCTCCGGATCGTTACAAAATAGCTGCTCCCGATCTTGTTTCAGTCGGCGACGATATGTTCGCTTGTGACAGAGATGCTTCAAATATGCTGGTAAAGCTCTATTCGTCAGGTGATCTCCGGAAGGTCTTACAGAAGATAGAGATAACATCAGAAATAATCGAACATAAGGGAAAGCTGTATTATACCGTAAAGTACATCGGCGGCAGGTATTTATATCTTCAATGCTATGACCCCGAAAACGCTTCCCGTTCCGACATTTCGGACAAGATAACCGGCAATCTTATGGGCGTTACCGATTCGGGCTGTATTATAAGCAGCAACGGCAAATTCAGCCTGTACAGCAGCAAAGGCGCAAGGACTCTTATGAAGGGTACGGCGGGTATGAATTTTATAGCAGCAAATAACCGCTACGCCTTTTTTTCTAAGCTTGTATCAACGACCAAGCAGGGCGGCAGCTATAAGAAAAAGATAAATATTTACAGGTACAGTACGTCAGATAACAAGCTTGCCAAAATAAAATATCTCACTTATACCTATCCCTCGGATAATAATACGATCGATCTTTCGGGATACGTTTTCGATAATAACAATATTGTTTTTGGACTGAATTTCTATGCTGACAGATTTGCGGACGTATATTTTATGAATGCCAACGGCTCAAATATCAAAAAGCTCTGCGAACGTACGGGCTTAGTTCCTAATATCAGCAACAACTGCGTATATTTCAGTCAGGAAAACAACAGAACGGTCAGGGTCGATCAAAACGGCAAGGTAAAGACCCTTACGTCAAAGGACGGCGGCGTTATTATCGGACAAAACACAAAAAGTCAGTACGTAGTCCTCAGAAACAACAATACCGAAAACGCTGAGCTTTACATTTACAGTAGTCTTTCCAAAGCTCCGATACGTTCTCTTATCAAGCTTCCCGCAAATACTGTTCCCGGTAAGGTAAGCAACAAAAAAATAACCGTAAACGGCATGAGCGGAGATGTAGTGTTTATTACTGCAAGAATAGATACAGATACTCACGAATTTGTCGGAGATTACATAATAAACTCCAGAACAGGAAAAAGCACTCTTATTTCAAACTATACCAAGCTGAGGTTGTTAAGGGAATGGTGATCTCACGGGTATAAACCTGCTTTTGAAAAAATATCCCTCTGTCGAAACAGGCGGGGGGATAATTTTATTAAAGGAGAGTGAACAGTATGAAAATAACCGTTCTCGCCGAAAACACCTCACGAAATGACCTGCCCACAGAGCACGGTCTCAGCCTGTATATAGAAGCAGACGGCAAAAAGCTGCTCTTCGATACGGGACAGAGCGATCTCTTTGCGAAGAACGCTCAGATCCTCGGCAAAGACCTTGAAGCCGTTGATCTTGCCGTTATTTCTCACGGACACTACGACCACGGCGGCGGACTGAAAACCTTTCTTTCGATAAACAAAACAGCCCCCGTCTATATCAGCCGTTACGCCTTTGAGCCGCATTACAACGGCGAGAGATACATCGGACTCGATACCTCTCTTGAAAACAGCGACAGGCTCGTTTTCACCGACGGCGAAACGCAGATCGCCGCGGGAATGACGCTTTATTCCGCGCCCGATATGGAAACGGCAGACGACAGGGGCGGGCTGAATATGCTCTCGGGCGGTGCTCTCGTACCCGACGACTTCAGGCACGAGCAATATCTTCTTATCGAAGAAAACGGCAGGCGGATACTTATAAGCGGCTGCTCCCACAGGGGAATAATAAATATCTCACGCTATTTCAGACCCGACGTTCTCATCGGCGGCTTTCACCTTCATAAACACGCCCTCGATGACGGTCTGACTGCGATCGGACGTACTCTTGCGGGCTTCGGGATAAAATACTATACCTGCCACTGTACGGGTACGGCGCAGTTTGAGTATATCAAGCCCGTACTCGAAAATGCGGAGTATATCTCCACGGGCGACAGTATAGTTTTACAACTGAAATCTATGAAACTCTGAAAAGGATAAACACCGTTTTCGGGGAATGTCAGGGGGACTTTTACGCAAAAGTCCCCTCTGACTCGCTCTCCGCAGAAAGCGAAACACTTGATAATAACGCAAAAGCAGGACACGGCATACCGCAACGGCATACCGTGTCCTGCTGTATATTATCGGAGGGAAAAATCAATACTTTATCGGGTTAGATGAGAGATACTTCTTTACCATGAGGGCTACCTTGAATACGATAGCGTCCTCAAACTCGCGCAGGTCAAGACCTGTGAGCTTCTTTATCTTCTCAAGTCTGTAAACGAGGGTGTTTCTGTGTACGAAGAGCTTTCTTGAAGTCTCCGAAACGTTGAGGTTGTTCTCGAAGAAGCGCTGTATCGTGAAGAGCGTCTCCTGATCGAGAGATTCGATAGAGCCTCTCTTGAATACCTCCTTGAGGAACATATCGCACAGGGTGGTGGGGAGCTGATATACAAGTCTTGCAATACCGAGGTTGTCGTAGCTTATTATCGTGCGCTCGGTATCGAATACCTTGCCCACCTCAAGAGCCACCTGAGCCTCCTTGAAGGAGCGGGCGAGATCCTTTATTCCCGTGACGGGCGTGCCTATGCCGATAACGCAGTGGGTATAGAATTCTCCCGAGAGAGTATCGACTATGGAGCTTGCGAGCTTTTCAAGATCCTTGGATTCTATCTCGCTCTTGATCTCCTTTACGAGAGCTATGTCGGTCTCGTTTATGTTTATGACGAAATCCTTTGCCTTGTCGGGGAAGAGATTCTGTATAACATCATAGGCGGAAATATCGGTCTTGGAGTTTATCTTTATGAGGAAACAGACCCTTGTCACGTCGGAATTGAAGCGCAGCTCTCTTGACTTGAGATAGATATCGCCGGGCAGGATATTGTCGAGGATAACGTTCTTGATAAAGTTGCCCCTGTCGTATTTCTCATCGTAATACTGCTTTATGCTGCCGAGTGAGATAGCGAGTATTGCGGCGTACTTCTGTGCGGCGTAATCGTTGCCGGCAACGAAAACGGCATATTCTCCTCTCGGCTTGTTGCCGAAGGCTCTGTAGGTATAGCCGTTGAGAACGAAGGGAGAGGTAGAGGTGAGCATCTCTGAGGTGATATGCTCGTTGACCTCGCCTATCTTGCCGAGTTCACTGCAGGCTATCACAACGGAAGTCTCGTCGATAACGCCTATAGTACGGTCAATAGTGTCGCGCATCTGGTGGATAACACTCTGAAAAAGTCTGTTTGACATATATTTTCCCTCGCTTTATAAAAATTTTGTTTTCCCGCATTCCGTTTCATTGATATGTTTAATTGTTTTATCAAATATATCTATATACATTTTACACAAAACAAACCTAAAAATCAAGTCGTTTCTTAAATTTTTATGGAATAATTATTGAAATTTTTATCCAAAATTATATAAATTTACAACAGAACGCATAATATTGAGAACAACCGAAATAATCTTAACTCATTCATGGTGAAAACGGTAAATAATTGCCTCGCCCGCCGTATAATGCTTCATTAAAGATTGAAATATTACCTCTCTGATGATATAATCATAATGGTTTTTTATAGGCTGATGAAGCCACAGCACGAAAATAAAGGAAAAGGCGATATTTATATGAATAAAGCAGAGCTTCTTTCTCCGGCGGGAGATACCGCATGTCTTGAAAGCGCGCTTCGCTTCGGCGCCGATGCCGTATATCTTGCGGGTACCCGCTTCGGAATGCGCAGCGCTCCCGCAAACTTTGATATCCCGGCTCTGCGTTCCGCAGTTGAAAAGGCGCACAAAAAAGGAGCCCGTGTTTACGTTACCTGCAACACCCTGCCGAGAAACAGCGAGATAGACCTTATGCCCGCCTTTCTTGAGGAGACCGCCGACTGCGGCATAGACGCCTTCATAATAGCCGACCTCGGAGTGCTTTCCCTTGCAGAAAAATACGCCCCGCAGGTAGAGCGCCACGTCTCAACGCAGGCGGGGGTAGTGAATTATCAGACCGCAAGAATGCTCTATGACATGGGAGCAAAGAGGGTCGTTCTTGCAAGGGAGCTTTCTCTTGACGATATAGCGGGCATAAGGGCAAAGACCGACCCGCGCCTTGAGATAGAGACCTTCGTACACGGCTCTATGTGCGTGAGCTTTTCGGGCAGGTGTCTGATATCGAGCTATCTCACGGGCAGAGACGCCAACAGGGGCGACTGCGCCCAGCCGTGCAGGTGGAAGTATCACCTTTACGAGGAGCACAGGGAGGGCGAGTTTTTCCCCGTTGTCGAGGAGGACGGCGGCACCTTTCTTTACAATTCCCGCGACCTCTGCATGATAGAGCATTTAGACGACGTTATCAGGGCGGGTGTCACGAGTCTCAAGATAGAGGGCAGGGCAAAGACGGCTTATTATGTTGCCGTGACCACAAACGCCTACCGTCACGCCCTTGACGAGCTTTACGCTTACGGCGACGTTCACAAGCCCTCTCCGTGGATACTCGAGGAGCTTGAAAAGGTCAGTCACCGCCAATACAGCACGGGCTTCTATTACGGCACAGAGCCGGGTCAGAACACAAAGGACGGCGGCTATATAAGAAAATATCAGGTTGTCGCAGTCTGCGAGGACTACAAGGACGGCAGAGCCTGTCTTACGCAGCGAAACAAATTCTACGCCACCGACGAGCTTGATATTCTCCCCCCGTCGGGCATACCCTTTCTGCTGACCGCAAATAATATGTTCGACGAGAACGGCGACCCCATAGAATCCGCCCCCCACGCCATGCAGAAGCTCAGCATTCTCACCGACGTCGAGATCCCGGCAGGCTCGCTTATCAGGGTGAAGAGATAATGAATTCTGAAAGCTGTTGACCCCTCAGTCACGGCTTTGCCGTGACAGCTCCCCTTTAGGGGAGCCATGGTTGAGCCTCCCTCTTAGAGGGCGCGGGTCTCCGGTGGAGACCTCTGCGAAGCAGAAGCGCCGACCGAAATAAATAATAATTGCGGTCGGCGGCGAGCTGCACCGCCATAATATAGATAGGGGCGATATAATGGACAGTTTCAGACTTGTATCTCCGTATAAGCCGACGGGGGATCAGCCGCAGGCTATAGATACGCTTGTGAAAAGCATACAGAACGGCAATAAGGAGCAGACCCTGCTCGGCGTTACCGGCTCGGGCAAGACCTTTACAATGGCGAATATCATCGCAAGGCTCAACAGACCCACACTCGTGCTTGCGCATAACAAGACCCTTGCGGCGCAGCTCTGCTCGGAGTTCAAGGAGTTCTTTCCCGATAACGCCGTGGAGTATTTTGTGTCGTATTACGACTACTATCAGCCCGAGGCTTACGTTCCTACAACGGATACCTATATAGAAAAGGACAGCTCTATCAATGACGAGATAGACAAGCTCAGACACTCGGCGACCCTTGCGCTCTCGGAGAGAAGGGACGTCATCATCGTTTCGAGCGTTTCGTGCATTTATTCTCTCGGCGACCCTATCGACTACAGAAATATGGTCATCTCACTGCGCCCGGGAATGCAGAAGTCAAGGGACGAGCTTCTGCGCAAGCTTGTGGAGCTTCAGTACGAGAGGAACGATATTGACTTTACACGAAATAAGTTCCGCGTGCGCGGGGACGTGGTGGACATCTTCC